>JASHVM010000207.1:0-12734 GCA_030044595.1 Streptosporangiaceae bacterium | reverse complement strand
GTTTCAGCGTGTCGGCCATGAGAATGTCAGAGGAGCCTGCTAGCCTAGAATTCGAAAACAGTACCGAGGGTGATCAGAAGGGGTCTTGCCAACGCACCAGGCCGGGGAATGCCCGGGCCAAGGCCAGCCGGAGGGAGGTGAAAAGCAACATGAGCACCGTTATGGGTCCGGCAAGCGAGGCCGAGGCTCTGAAGATGCTGGCATCGGCGGCGGGTTTCTTGGCCGATGCGGACTGGGCTCAGGCGCCCGCCGAGGCGCTGGCCGAGTGCCTGCGGGCGCTGGAGCAGGCCGGCGCGGTGGAGGCGGCCGCGCATGCCCGGATGCTCCAGGCGTTTGACGCCAAGGACGGGCACTTGGCCGACGGGCAACGCAATACCCGCACGTGGCTGGTTCATTGCCTGCGGGTAACCCGGGGCCAGGCCGGCGAGTACGGCGCGGTGCAGGCGCTGGCGCGGGAGCATCGGCCGCTGCTGGCCGGGCTGCGCGGCGGGCACGTCACCAAGTCCGTTACCTTGCAGCTGGCGAAGTGGACCCGAGTCATCCCGGCGGAGTACCGAGGGCAGGCCGAGGAGATCTTGGTGGCCGCTTCCCGGGCCGGGGCGGACCTGCGGGCGCTAGCGGCGATCTGCGCGGAGATCCGGTCCCGTACCGCCCCGCCTGACCCGGAGGACGAGAACGACCCGCGGCTGGACCGCGCCCTGTCGCTGGAGACCACTCTCGACGGCGCCGGAGTCCTGCGCGGCGACCTCACCCCCGAGTGCAGTGCCATGGTCCAGGCGGTGCTCGACGCGCTGTCCGCACCGCAGGGCAGGGGGGACCTACGGACCCGCCCGCAGCGGTACCACGACGCGCTCGCCGAAGCGATGCGTAGGCTGCTGTCCTCCGGGCTGCTGCCGCAGCGGGCGGGCCAACCGGCCAAGGCCCTCGTGCACATCCATGTCTCCGAGCTGGTCGACCTGGACGCCGGGTCGGTCCTGCAGGACCGGTGGATCGCCGCATACCGGGCCCGGTGGGCCGCGCAGCGGGCGGCCGCGTCGGTCAGCCCCGGTGACGGCGGGGCATGGCTGGACGGAGACGCGGCCCGCGTCATCGCGTTCGACGCGATGACCATCCCGATAGTCGACGGCGACATCGACTTGGGCGCGATCGAAGAGCTGATCGGGCTGTGCGTGCAATTCCACCGGCTCCGTGAGCAGGCCGCCCCAGACACCCGCGGCGCCGATATCGACGGGCGAAACGTCACCGAAGAACAGGTCGGCACCGGTTCGCAGGACAGCACCGATACCGGCCATGACACGATCGTCCCGGCTGGGCTAGGCGGCGCCGCCGACCGGCAGGCCGCGCCCGCAGACCGGGCGGCCGAGGTGCTGGCCATGCTCGAGCACCAGATCCTCGGCACCGTCATCAAGGTCGTGTCCGGACCTGGCGGGGTCGCTTCGTTCTTGCGCAGGTCCCTGCTCGGAAAGGGCCTGAACGGGCCATCCCTGCCGCTGGACGTGGGCCAGACCGATGACATCCCCGTGCACCTACGGCGGCTGGTAGACCTCCGCGACCAGCACTGCCAGTTCCCCGGGGGCTGCGACCAGCCCGCCGCCGGCTGCGAACCGCATCACGTGGTGCACCGGGCTGATGGCGGGCGCACCAGCCTGGCCAACCTCACCGACTACTGCCACTGGCACCACCACGTCGTCTTGCACCAGATGGGCTGGGCGCTCACGATGCACCCCGACGGCACCAGCCAGGCCAGAAGCCCGGGCGGGAAGATCATCCGCAGCCACGGCCCGCCGTCCTGCCCGGGTAGCCAGCGGACGGAGAAGCTCCAGGACCGTCTCAACAAAACCGGTAATCTGCCCTAACGGCAGGCCGTCGAGGGTGCGCGTTGTTCCACCGCCGGGCTGCGGCGAGCCGGTAGCGTGGCTCCATGACACGAGGCGGCGCGTCCGGCGATCCCCCGGCAGGTCCGGATGTACCCGAGGACGTGATACGTAAGCTCACAGAGCTGATGGCCGGAATGAGCCCAGCAGAGCATCGAGAGATGGCGCGGAATCTGACGGCCGTCGCGGTACCTGAAGCGGATCCGTTTGCCCAACCGGCACCGCCATCTCGCCGACGTCCGCGCCGGTCCGACGTTGTGACCTATCGCGTGCGCGTCGACTTGCAGCAGACCAGGCCTCCGCTGTGGCGACGGCTGGAGCTGTCATCGGACCTGTTCCTCGACGAGGTACACGGGGTTATCCAGCTGGCGTTCGGCTGGGATGACTCGCATCTGCACGAGTTTGGTTCAGGCCCGGGCCTCTATAATCGGGAGACCGAGCTCTACCTGTGCGCTTATCAGGTGGAGGAGGGCGATACCGGCGTTCCCGAGGAACAGGTTCGCCTCGATGAGGTCCTGGCCGACGTGGGTGACAAGCTCCACTACCTCTATGATTTCGGCGACGACTGGCATCATGTCCTCAAGCTCGAGGCCATCATCACCAGGACGGACCGGTCTCCGCGCGCGGTATGCACGGGTGGCCGACGGGACGGCCCGCCAGAAGACTGCGGCGGCGTATACGCCTACGAACTGATATCGGCGGCCACCGACCCGGCGCACCCCGATCATGCGGAGGCCGTTGTCGAGTTCGAGCGTATTTTCGGCGATGAGCTAGAGCCGGGCGCATTTGAGACGACTTGCCTCGATGTCGACGAAATCAACGCGGCCCTGGCCGCCGAGTTCCCGGCCGACACCGCGTCAGGCCGCGATCGCGACGAGTCGGGGTCGGCGGGCAGTCTTCCCGAGCCAGTCGGTGAGCTGGTCGCTGCCATCCGGTACCCGGCAGCCCGCCGGGAGCTGCGGCGCATGCTCGACGCCGCCGACCTGGATCAGCCGGTACTCATCGATGCCGCGATCGCGGCCCGGATGGTCCGTCCGTATTCCTGGCTGCTAGACCGCGTGGGTGCCGACGGCATCAAGCTGACCGGAGCCGGTTACCTCCCGCCGGTCCACGTCGAGGCCGCCGTCGCCGAACTGGGCCTGGACGAGGAATGGATCGGCAAGTTCAACCGGGAAGTCCAGACCCTGCCCGTGCTGCATCTGCGTGAATCAGCGACGAAGATGGGACTGCTCCGCAAGCACCGCGGGATGCTTCTGGCCACTTCCCGCGGCCGCACCCTGCGCGGTGATCCGGCCGGGCTGTGGTGGCACCTGGCAGAACGGATGCCACCCAGGTCCAGCGACCGCTGCGAGACCGAGGCCGGACTTCTATTGCTCGCTGCGGTGGCCGCGCGGGTGGACGGCGACGTGGACGCGGTACTGGCTCGCCTGCTCGGCGCGATCGGCTGGATCAGCGGCGACGGCACCGAACTAACCGGATGGGCGGCTGCCCGTGCCGCCTGGGACACCAGGACCGTGCTCCGCAGGCTCGGCGCCCTGAGCCACGACCGGCGCGGTCTCGGGCCGGGGGAACCGACCCAAGAAGGAGCCGCCTTCGCCCGTGCCGCCCTCCGCACCTGGCCAAGCTAGGGCCGCCTGCTGGACGCTTTACCCTGCTGGGGGTCCCTGCCTGAGGTCGAGGCCGTGCTCGAAGCGCCGCCGGGCACTCAGAACTGGCAGGGCATGCGCTTGATGCCATTGATGAAGCTGGACAGCAGCCGGTCGGGCTCGCCGGCGGTGATGTCGGGGACTCGGGTGAACAGTTCGCGGAGCATCACGGTGAGCTCCCGGCGGGCGAGGTGGGCGCCCAGGCAGTAGTGCGGCCCGGCCGCGCCGAATCCGACGTGCGGGTTCGGCGCGCGCGTGACGTCGAACCGCTCAGGGTCGACGAACACCGCCTCGTCGCGGTTGGCTGAGTAGTAGAACAGCACCACCTTGTCGCCCTCGCGGTAGTCCTGCCCGTTCATGGCGTAGTCCTGGGTGAGGGTCCGCCGCATGAACAAGACCGGCGAGGCGTAACGCACGATCTCCTCGACCGCCCCGCCGACCTGGTTCTCCAGGTCAGCGAGCAGTAGCGCGCGCTGTTCGGGGAATTCGGTAAACAGCATGAGCGCGTGCGACAGCGCGTTGCGGGTCGTTTCGTTGCCCGCTACCACCAGCAGGATGAAGAACGAGGCGAGTTCGGCGCTGGTCAGCTGTTCCCCGTCGATGTTCGCGGTCACCAGCGCGGAGACCAGGTCATCCGCGGGTGCTTCGGCGCGGGCGGCGGCCAGGCTGGTGACCAGATCGGCGAGCGCCTGCCCGGCGCCGAGTAGCTGGGTGACCGCTTGGTTGAGATCCTCGCTGAGGAATTCCGGGTCCGCCCCGGACAAGATGATGTTGGTGTTGGCCAGGACCATCTCGTACCGATCGCCGGGGATGCCCATCATGTCGCAGATGATCTTCAGCGGCAGCCTGGCCGCGACGTGCTGCACGAAGTCGCACGGCCCGGTTACCAGCAGGTCATCCACGATCGCGGTGGCGGCGCGGCGCACGTCATCTTCGAACTTCGCGACCAGCCGCGGGCTGAACGCGCGGGAGACGATCCGCCGCAGCCGGGCGTGCCGTGGGTCGTCAATGTTGATCATCGAGCCGAAGTACTCATTGAACTCGACCGGCAGGTCCGCGATGCTGGTAGCGCCCTTCCCTGAGCAGAAGATCTGCGGGTGCCGACTCGCCTCGACCACGTCCGCGTGCCGGACCAGGGCGTAGTATCCCGGGCCTTTCTCGCTGAACGGGACCTCGGGCTCTTCGAAGAACGCAGGTCGCTGCTGCGCCCGCAGCAGCGCGAAGGCAGCCGCCCGGTCGGCGAGCGGCAGGCCCCAGAACTCGGTGTCCGACAGATCTATCCCGGCAACAGTCATGCCGACGCCTTCCGCGAGAATGTGGTTCTACTTCACCACGCATGCTGCGGCATGACCATAGCCGACGTTAACCGATCACCGGTCAGCGTTATCTGGGTGAACGGTTCGCACGTCAACTTGGCCCTGGTGGCCAGGACGTCACGCGGATGAGGTCACACCTAGGCTTGGTCGCATGGACACGGGCGTAGCGATCTTCCCGACCTACGACGCCATCGCGCCTGCCGAGATGGCGCGGCTGGCCGAGGAACGGGGCCACGAGTCGCTGTTCTTCCCTGAGCACACGCACATCCCGGCCAGCAGACAGTCACCGTACCCCCGCGGAAGCGAGCTGCCGCGCAGGTACGCGCATACCTTTGACCTATTTGTGGCGGTGACCGCGGCAGTGACGGCCACCTCGCGGCTACGGGTCGGCTCAGGCATCTGCCTGCTGGTCGAGCGTGATCCGATCATCACCGCCAAGGAGGTGGCCAGCGTCGACTACCTGTCCGGCGGGCGGTTCGAGTTCGGCGTCGGCGCGGGCTGGAACCGGGAGGAGATGGCCAATCACGGCACCGACCCGCGACGGCGAATGGCGATCCTGCGGGAACGGGTTGAGGCGGTGAAGGAGATCTGGACGCACGACGAAGCCAGCTACGCGGGTAACTATGTCGCGTTTGAGCGGATCTGGTCCTGGCCGAAGCCGGCGCAGCGGCCGCACCCGCCGGTACTGGTCGGCGGGAACGGGCCGGGCGTGCTGGACCGCGTGCTGGCGTTCGGCGATGCGTGGTTCCCCAATCACGCTCCTGAGGGCATCCTGGACCGGGCAGCGGAACTGCGGGCGCGGGCCGACCGGCCGGTCGCGCTCATGGTCATGGGCGTTCCGGCCGAGGCCGAGGTGCTGGAATCCTACGCGGCAGCCGGATTCCAACGTGCGGTGCACTGGCTCCCCTCGGCTGGGTGCGGCCCAGTCGAGCGCGCCCTGGATCGCTACGAGGCGGCCATCGCGGAATGGCACGGCGAACAGTGACTGGCTCCCGAGCAGACGCTGGCGGAGATGGACGAGACCGCGGAAATAATCTGACCCGCAAGGCTCGCGGTCCTGATCAGGGGCCTGACCGGATGAGGAGCTGAATCATGAGCGAACTTGACGTCATTGTCATCCATATCCGTGCTGAGCAGGCCGCCGAGTACGAGCGCCTGTTCGCCGAACGGGAGCTGCCGCGCTGGCGCGAGTACAAGGCCCGCGGCGCGTTCACCAGCGCCCGGATCTCCCGTGTGGCGTTCGGCACAGACCGGCGCGAGGACGTGATCAAGTACGTCATCGCGGTGGAGGTCCCCAGTCACGCCGAGCACAGCGAGCACGACGCGGATCCGGGCTTCCAGGAATTCAACCGTCTCGCCGACATGCTGCAGCCTGAGGAGCCGCTGGTGTACGGCGGAGAGGTACTGCACGCGGTCTGACCCTGACGAGGGCGGGATGGCTCAAGTTGAGGCTCGCGAGCACTTACAGGGTGGGCGAGAGCCCGAAGGCTGGGAACAGGCCGGCGTCGAACGTGGTGATCTCCGCGATGGCACCCGCCTCGATCCGCATGACGTCCAGCTTCAACGCGCGGAACTCGCTGTCGCCGGGTCGGCGGAGGTAGCTGGCGGCCGCCGGCATCCGGTTCGCTCCCACCTGGATCAGACGCCACTCGCCCATCGCGACGGCCTCGGCCATCAGCGGCCTGATCGCGTCCGCGCCGTCAAAGCACCACGGGGAGGGCGGCATGGTAATCCGGATGTCCCGGGCGGCGATGGCGATGGCGGCAGCGGCGTCGAGCCGCTCGTGCGCGTCGATGAACTGCTCGAGCAGCGCGCGCTCCTCGGCGCTCGGTTCCTGAGCAGACCATTCGGCGCGGCGGGGCGGCAAATGCGATTGCAGCCTGGCCCGAGCGCGCTGCACGGCGCTGTTGGCGGCGGCGACGCTGGTACCAAGGGCCGAGGCAGTCTCGCTGGCGGGCCAGCCGAGCACGTCGCGGGCGATCAGGGCCGCGCGCTGCCTCGGCGGTAGCACCTGCAACGCGGCGAGGAAGGCGAGCGAGATGGTCTCCCGCTCGATGGCGACCGCCTCCGGCCCTTCCTCGCCTGGCGCGGCCTGGTCGAGGAGCAGGTCCGGATAAGGCTGGATCCACGGCACTTCGGCGAACGAGCGCATGCCGGCTGCCCGCCGGGCGTTGTGCCGGAGCATGTCGAGGCAGACGTTTGTCGCGATCCGGTACAGCCAGCCGCGGAACTGCGAACCGCCCGCGAAGGTCGACCGGCTGCGCCAGGCGTTCAGGAAGGTCTCCTGCACCGCGTCCTCGGCCTCGTCGAACGAGGCGAGCATCCGGTAGCAGTGCACGTGCAGCTCACGCCGGTGGCGTTCGGTGAGGGCGGTGAACGCGGGCTCGTCACCCGCGATCGCCGCGTGCACGATCTCCTCGACGCCGGCCACCTGGTCAGCGCGGTCCACGGCTGGCCTTGCTCCGGTCGACCTCCCGCAGGATCCTGGTTCAAGCTGGTAGTCCATGTCTCAGTCTCCTCGGCAGGTATCGGCCGGTCGCCGATTCTCAACCTTGAAACGGAGCTCGGCGGACAAACTCATCGGTACCGCGATGAGCGCCGGTCAGAGATCGAAGTTCACCCGCTTATCCGCTGGGACCAGATCCGCGTACGCGGGGTTATCGGCGATCCAGCTCCGCACGAACGGGCAGTAGGGCAGCACGGCCAGGTGCCGCTCCCGGGCAAAGTCGAGGCTGGACTGGACGAGATGACTGGCGACGCCCTGGCCGCGGAACCGGTTCTCGGTCTGAGTGTGCAAGAACGCCATCGTGCTGTCGCGCAGCCGGTAGTCGATGAACCCGGCGATTTGGCCGTCGGCGTAGATCTCGAACCGCTCCAATTCCGGGTTGTCGGCGACCCGCAGCTCCATCGCACCTCCGGGGATCAAGCTAGCTGTGCCCCAGGATAGTGACCGCGATAACGGGTGAACGCCGGGAAGGCCAGCGCGATCAGTGCCTGCGGGAGCCGCCGAAGCGCGCGGCAGCGCCGGGAGCAGCGCCGCCGGCTGGCCGAGCAGCATGGCGTCGAGTCGCGTCACTTCACCTCGGTGGCGTAGACGACGATGTTGCTCAGGTAATGGCCGGTGGCGTAGTCGAAGGCTCCGCCACAGGTGATGAGGCGCAGCTCCGGATCGGGGGTGGGACCGTAAACGGCCTGCGTAGGGAAGCGGTCCTTCAGGTAGGTCTGGACCGAGGTGACGCGGAACTCGACGAGCGTCCCGTCCGCGCGCTTGACGTAGACCTCGTCCCCGGCGCGCAGCTCGGATAGCCGCCAGAACACCCCCGGACCACTGATCGAGTCGATGTGCCCGACGATGATGGCCGAACCGATCGCACCCGGCCGGGGGCTCCCGGTGAACCAGCCCGCGACCGAGGTCGAGGACGGCACCTGCAACGCGCCGCCGGCTGTCAGACCCAGGGTTATCAGCTGGGTGTTCACGCCGATCAGCGGGATGACCAGCGAGACCGGGCGAGCGACTGGACGCGGATCCGACGGCTGCGGCGGAGCCACGATAGGCCCGGTCGGCGCGGGCAGGGCCGCTACCCCGGCCGCGGCCGGCCGCAGGGCCGGGGTCGAGTGCCGCGTCAGCAGCAGGCCGGCCGTCCCGGCGGCGACCACGACCAGGCCGACCGCGAGCGCGAACGCCGCGGCCGGCCTGCGGGCCGACACGCTCAGACCCCGGCGTGCAGCCGACCGCGCTGCCGTACTCCGCTACGGCGCATCCTCAGCCCGCCAGCCAGGGCGAGCAGCGATCCGGCTCCGATGACCGCGAGCCACGGTGCCGGCGAGCCCGGTCCATGCGACGCGGTGCCGCCGAATCCCGTCCCGGCGCCGCCGACCGGGGGTTGGCCGCTTCCCGCCGCATCTTCCAGGTTGACGACCTCCAGACCGTTGGCTCCGTCCAGGACCACCAGCGTGTGGACGGTGCCGGCGAGAAGCGTGGCGGTTGAGGTGGCGTTTCCGCCGGCTGAGCTCACCGTCACGGTCTCGGTGCCTGGCGTGACGGTCTGGTAAGAACTCACGTCCGAGAATTTCAGGTTGCTCGCGAGTACGGTCGACCCGAAGCTCACCGTGACAACTTGCTGTTTCAGGGAGGCCTGGATCACCCGCACCCGGGCCTGTCCCGTCGGCGTGGTGAGCTCGTCGTCCAGGACCTGCAGACGCAGGCCCGATTCGGGACCCATGCCAGCCACCGTGTAGGCATGACCGGCCTTGATCGTCACGCTGGTCGACAGGACGGGCTGGCTCGTCGGTGAGGCGCCTGCGGCGCGCATGGCGACGCTGTAATCGCCCGCGGCGACCGATTCATACGGCGAGACGGTCCCGTACGCCACATGGTGGAGCACGATCTGCGCGTTGGAATTGCCGAACGAGTACAGGTACACGTCGACGGCAGGTGTGTTCGGTGACAGGTGGGCGAGCCTGATCCAGCCCGTGTCCGCTGTGGCCGATGCGAACGCCGCCGTGGCGGCGGGGATGCCCAGCAGCAGGGCCGACGCGGCCAGCAGCATGAGCAGTCGTCTAGTCATTGCCCGGAGCTTCATGACCCCTCCCTCTAAACCGCCCGCTAAATCGCTAGGATCCTCCCAATCCCAATGGACCCGGGGCGTCGAACTGCACGATGACTACGGATTGGCCGCTCACGCTCTTGCCTAGCTGATGGACTGCGGACAGGTACGGGGTCCGCTGGGCAGCTAGGAACGCGAGCATCGCCGACAGGCCATCGGGCGTGGTGGTACCGATTTCAGCGCCACGTAGCGGGACCGTCGAACTCGCACCTGGCGACGAATCATCGAAGATTACCAGTTGTACAGGCATTTTGTGCGCAAGCGCCGAAAGCGTTACCAGCAGGCGCGGGTCGACGTTACCGGCCAAGAGAGCAGTGCGGGCTTGCGTCGAAACCCGGACGTTCTTGTTGTTGAGCAGCTGTTTACCTGCGGCGATACGGCCGCTGCGATCCGGTGCGAGCGAATTATCGAAAGCAGCGGCTCCGCCTGGCACGACGTAGCGGACATCGATCCGCTCGGCGCCCGTGCCGAAGCTAGCGATCAGCTGCGGCGCGTAAACAGAAGCCAGACGAGAACCGAACTGGTTCCGAACGGCCGGCGTCGCGATTACCACTGCCGAATTCAGCGGGTCCGGGGTTGTCGGCTGCAACACGTACAGGCTCGCCGCCGGCACCCTGGCCGCCTCTAGTGCCGCGCACATCTCGGGGTCACACCCGATGACCGTGCCGGGAAGCACCTGCTGAGCGATCCATGCCGCCGTTTGACCGCGGTTGGCTGCGGCAATCTGCAGCAGATTCACGCTCGGAGCCGCGCTCGCGGCCGCGTCGCTCGCAGCCGTCGAGGGCGACTTTTGCTGCCCAGCGTGAGTAAACGCCAGGGTCACCAGCGCGCCGAGCGCCATGGCGGCAAGCGCGCTCAGCAGGAGCACACCGCGATGACGCCGAGTCGTACGCTTGTCGCCGCGGCCGTGTCTTTCGAGCCACAGACGGACCGTCGTAGCCGCGACCGTCGGCCACGACGGGTCCAGCCGCCGAGTATCGCGCGCTGCCTGCTCGCCCATGTCCGCTCCCCCACAACCCCACGAGCCCCGCGGGGTTGGCTACCCAGAGCTGTTCGATCCTACGCCGTCGCAGATTTCATCCAATACAACCATTTATTGCTCTCTACGTCGCGAAGTTCGCGATCATGAACGTGCACGACCACGGTGCGCTTTTTCGCCTTATTGGCGGCAGGCCGCAGATCACGACTCAGCACTGATGTGCCTGCTGATCGGTGGCTGTTCCGCACATAGGCTGCGACCGTGCTCGATTACGACCGCGAAGCCGCGCGCTATGACGCAACCAGGGGCGGCGACGCCCGGGCCGGTGCCGCCGCCGACGCGATCGAAACCCTGCTCATCGTAGCCACGGGTGGATCTTCGGCTGCCCTGACCAGCTTCGCCGACGTAGCCTGCGGAACCGGGATCGTCACCGTGCGGCTGCCCCGGCCCGGCCGCTCGGTCACAGGCATCGACCGGTCAGCCGGAATGGCCGCCGTCGCGGCGACCCGCCTGCCAGGCCGGATCATGCTCGGCGACGCGGGCCGCCTGCCGCTGGCGACCGGATCAGCCCATGTGGTGACGATGGTGTGGCTGCTGCATCTGCTGAACCGCGCCGATTCCGCCTCGACGCTGGCCGAGGCCGGGCGCGTGCTGAGTCCGGGCGGCCTGCTGATCACCACGGTCGGCAAGAACGACGCCGCTTACGACGCGGCCGACGACGCCGCGGCCATCGTCAGACCGGTCCGGGCCAGGTTCGATCCCGGCCAGACCGACAGCCTGGACCGGGTCCTTGAAATCGGCCGGCGACATGGCCTGGACCTAGCCGGGCAAACCACCTTCAGCGGCATCGGCCAGGGCCTGAGCCCGCGCCAGTGGCGCAAGCAGCTGCGGCGGGAGCCGAAGGGCTGGGCAGCTTCTGCTGGCCCGGAGCGTCTCGACGCGCTGTGCGCGGCGCTCGAGACCTTGCCCGACCAGGACCGTCCGCGGGCCGATCCCGTCTACCAGCTAGCCGCGCTGCGCAAGCAAAGCGCGTGTTAGTTCGTGCTCTAGCCGCTTACGTTTGCCCGCTGACCAGAGCTACGCGGCGTCGAGGCCGAGCCTCGCCTGGAATACCGGGAATGCGGCCAGCTGGTTCTTCAGGCCGGGCACCCGCCTTAGCACGCCGAGTAGCCGGTCGCCGCGTGCTTGCGGGACCTCGTGCAAGTCCGTCAGGCCGGGCAGCTCACGGAGTTGGCGCAACTCATCGGGGTCCACGGTCCAGGTCCAGTCCGGCGGGCGGTACCCGGCTGGCAGTGGGTTACGCCGCCGGACCTCCTGCAGATGCGCGGTCACCGCGTCGAACAGCAGCCACGCACCGGGCACCAGGCGAGCCCAGGCGGCGAGCATGCGGTGCACCTCGTCCCGCTCGAAGTACGGCAGCAGGCCCTGGGCAGTGATGATCACGGGCCGTTCCTGGTCGATCTGGGCAGTCCACTCCGTGTCGGCCACGGAACCCGTCAGCGTCCGGTTGCGCGGGCCGTTGGGGAGCACCTCGTGCCGCACCGCCACCACCTCGCGCAGGTCGAGGGTGAGCCAGCGCAGCCGCCCGTCATCCACCCGCCAGAACTGAGTCTCGAACCCCTCCCCGAGCGCCACCACGGTAGCGTCTGGGGCGGCCGCCAGCACCCGGCGAAGGGCGGCATCGATGGTGCGCACACGCAGCGCATGCAACCTCGCCGCCAAGCCAGCGTAGGACACGTCGAACCGCTCAAAGGGGTAGTCCAGCCGGTTGAGCGCTTCGACCGCGCGCGGGTCGACCAGGTACCCGGCGCGCGCCGCGGACGCACGCTGGTACAGGTTCCACAGCGCCGTCTCCGGCACACCCGTCAGTTCTACCTTCGCCAAAGGAGCGTCCATTCCCACGTTGCCCTTCTCGATCGTCAGCTGAGCCGGCGAGCATCGGCGGTGCCTGGGCCGATCCACTCGCCGGCGATGAGCCCGTCGTCCCGCAGCCGGATCGGCCGGGCGAACGGGGCGAACGTTAGCGGTCACGGCACTAGGTGCTCTGCCGGCGTTAGTCGGCGCTTGTGGGCGTTAGCCGACGCTGGCCGGCGTCAATCGGCCAGGGCATTTGTTTCGCTGCCCCGAAGTGGCGGGCCGAGGCATCTTCCTGGGCCAGCCGGCGCAAGGCCATGATGACGCGTTCGTGCAGGACCATGCCGACGATAGCGGACTCGGCGAGGGCGACCCGCGAATCCCCGGCCGAACGGTCTACGGCGGAAGGATCGCCAGCGGAAGGATCACCAGCGGAAGGGACGCCGACGGAAGCGGTG
>JASHVM010000206.1:0-4166 GCA_030044595.1 Streptosporangiaceae bacterium | reverse complement strand
GCCCTCGGCGCCCGCGGCGCGCACCGGGGTGGCCGCAGCCGGCAGCACGCTGCAGGCCGGCCTGAGCGATTCGGCCGTCAGGACGCTGCAGCGGCGCCTCGCCGCGCTGAAGTATTACCCGGGCCCGATCGACGGCCTGCTCGGCCCGGACACCCTGGAGGCCATGTGGGCGTTCCAGCAGGTACAAGGGCTGCCGGGCGAGGACTACGTGAGCTCAAGGATGGAGCGGGCGCTGGCCCATCCGCGCGCGCCGAGGGTGCTCGACCGGCGCGCCGGGGCCAACCGGATCGAGGTCAACCTGCATACTGAGGTGCTCGTCCTGTACCACAACAACCACATCGAGCTGATCAGCCACGTCTCGTCCGGGGGCGGCTACTACTACTGCACGGTCGGCGGCTGCGCGTTCGCCATCACGCCGACCGGTAACTTCAGCACCGTGGTGTTCATGCCCGGCTGGGTCACGGTGCCGCTCGGCGAGATGTACAACCCGGTGTTCTTCATCGGCACCGCGTTCGCCATCCACGGCGACACCGACGTGCCGCTGGAGCCCGTCTCGCACGGCTGCGTACGGATCCCGATGGACATCGCCGCGTTCTTCCACAACCTGGTGAAGGTCCCCGGCGAGCCGGTGATCATCCGCGACTGACCCGGGCCGCGTTACTGGCCGGCCCCGGGAGCGGCCTGCGGCGCAGGCGGGACGGCGGGCTGCTCCGGCCAGTGGATCACGCCCAGCGAGCGGGACAAGTCGATGCAGCCGACGGCGATGGCCAGCACGGCGACGATCTGGACGGCGAGCCACCCGCCGGTTCGCACGGTCTCGCCGTAGACCGTCACGCCGTACGAGACGCTGATCAGCGCGTCGCCCAGGGTGAGCGGAGGCTGGACGTAGACCAGCGCGCCGGCCTGCAGGCCGTTCTGCAACAGGAACAGCGCGCCGACCCCGGCCGCGGCCGTCGCGTACAGCTGCCAGGAGCTGAAGAACGCCGCGACGCTCTGGTCCAGGTTCGCCACCGCGCTCTTCAGCAAGGTGGCGGTCAGCGCGTAGCCGCAGGCCGCCGCGAGCCCGAGCGCCGCCGCGCGGGTGTTGCCGCGCGCCCGCACGCCCACGGCTATCACCACCGCCTCGAAGGCGCCGGTGACGATCAGCGTCGTGACCCACACCCTGGCGCTGGCGTGCGCCGACCCGCCGGACGGCGCGGCGGCCCAGAGCCCGACCCCCAGGCTGACCGTGACCAGGGCCACCGCGCCCCAGGTCCGCCGCGGCAGCGGGCGCCGCATCACCCGGCTGGCCAGCAGCAGGGTGAACGGGAGCTCGATGATGAAGATGGGCTGGACCAGCGCCACAGGCCCGGTGGCCAGCGCGACGGCCTGGCACACCGCGGCCAGGATCGTCATGCCGATCCCGGCCAGCCACACCTTGCGCCGGATCAGGTAGCCGAACAGCGACAGGCGCAGCGCGCGCTCGGGGGGCGCGGCCGCGGCGGCGATGCGCTGCAGGACCGACGCCGTACCGTTGCACAACGACGTGAGCAGCGCGAACAAAACCGGCACCGCGGCATCCTAACGCAACGGCCTGCGCGGCCTACGGGTCGGATACGCGGAAGATGCGCAGCTGGAGGGCCAGGGTCGCGTAATAGCCGACCAGCGTGGACAGCTCGACGAGAGCCTGCTCGCCGAGCGCCGCGACCGCGGCGGCGTACTCCTGGTCGTCCAGGTCGGCCGGCCCGGTCAGCGCGCGGACCACCGCGTACGCGACCCGCTCCTGCTCATCGGCGAACCCGGGATCGGCGCCGGCCCGGAGCGCTTCGATCTCATGATCGCTGAGCCCGGCCTCCCGCGCGATCGGCTCGTGCGAATCCCGCTCGTATTCGCTGTTCCAGGCCTGCGCGACGACCAGGATCGCCATCTCCCGGACACGCGGGGTCAGCTGAGTCCGGAACCTGATGGCCGCGCCGAGTTCCTGCAGCGCGCGGCCGACCTCCGGGGCGTACAACATGGCGTTGAACGGGCCGGCCAGGCCGCCCGCGCCAGTTGAGAGCAGGACCGCGCGCGGTCCCTGCCCGCGCGGGCCGTTCAGGATTTCCCGGTACAGGCCGGCCTGCTCCGGTGTCATCTGGTCGGACGACAGCACAGTAAGACGCATGGCACTCCTACGAAACCGCGGCCTGGGCAGATCCGGAGTCCCTGGACAGCGCGACTCCGGCGAGGGCGACCGCCACCAAGATGACCAGGGCGATCACGAGCGGGTAGACGATGCGGACGTGCAGCACGAGCACGGCGCCGACCAGCGCGCCCAGCAGCATCGCGAGCACCGAGATCAGCCGGCGCGCGACCCTGGCGCCGGTCGCGCCCGCGAGGGCGTGGTCGGCGGCGACCCCGGTGATGGTCAGCGTCAGCACGGTCGTGGTCAGGTCGGGGATGGCCAGCTTGCGGGCGGTGGCGTTCTGCGCGCCCATGGTCGCGGCCAGCGCCACGATCAGGGCGTACCGCAAGCCGGCGGGTACCGGGGGCGCGGTCAGCGCCGCCATGATCACGGCCGCGCCCACCAGGGCCACCTGGGTCGCCGCGGTGACGCCGAGCAGCAGCTCGCGGCGGCCGGCCAGGGACCGGCCCAGCCGGCCCGCGGCGGACGCCCCGAGGGCGAAACAGCCGACGGCGACGAGCGAGGCGGGTATCGAGAAGCCGCTGACGCCGGCCAGCGCGAACGCGAAGAAGACCACGTTGCCGGTCATGTTGGCTACGAAGACGTGCCCGAGGACCAGGTAGCTGAACGCGTCGACCAGCCCGGTGACCGAGGTCAGCGCGACCAGCAGCGGCGGGAGCAGGCCTTCCTTATCGCCCCGGGGCGGAGCCAGCGTAAGCCGCGCGTCGGTGAGGAAGTCGTTCATCCACGGATAGCTGCCCATAGCACCAGATCATGCACCACCGGCCGGTCGGCACAACGATCCTAGCCATGGCGCGCCCGGCGAGCAGGCGAACCAGGCGGTAACCGGCGCGGGTTTACGGGTTCAGGACGCGCGGCGGCGGGCCGTGGTGTCGACCGTGACGGCGGCGAGCAGGACGGCCGCGGTCCACATGTCCTGGGCCGCGGCGCCGAGGCCGAGCAGCTCGAGGCCGTTGTAGATCACGGCGACGATGACCCCGCCGAGGACCGCGCCGAGCATCTTGCCCCGGCCGCCGAACAGGCTGGTACCGCCGATGACCGCGGCGGCCACCGCGTACAGGACGTTCTGGCCGCCGTCGACGTTGGAGGAGATCGAGCCGAGGTAGGAGGCGTAGATGATGCCCATGATGCCCGCGGTCAGCCCGCAAAGCGTGAACGCGATGACCCGGATCCGGCTCAGGTTGATCCCGGCGCGCCGGGCCGCCTCGGCGTTGCCGCCGATGGCGTAGACGTACCGGCCGAAACGGGTCCGGCCCAGCAGCCAGGTCCAGACGACGAGGACCACCAGGACCAGCAGCACCACGTACGGGACGCCATGCACCACGACGACGGAGACGCCGCGGTTGGTGTTGGCGATGAGCACGACGACCACGCCCGCGACCGCCATCGCGGCGACTTTCAGCCAGGTCACGCTGGCGGGAGGCGCGGCCAGCCCGCTGGCCCGCCTGCGTCTGTCGCGCGTCACGAACAGCGCTCCGGCCAGCACCACGGCGACCGCCATGACGATCCAGCCGGCCACCGGGCTCATGGAGCCGGACACGATGTCGTAAATGACACCGGGGTACAGCCTGATCGTCCCGCCGGAATTGGGCGCGGCCTCGTTGACGATGAACAGCAGGAAGCCCGAGCCGAACAGCAGTCCGGCCAGCGTGACCACGAAGGACGGCAGCCGGAGCTGGGTGACGATCAGGCCCTGGATCCCGCTGTAGAAGGAGGTGAAGGCCAGGCCGACCACCACCGCGACGATCCACGGGGCGGGATGCGGCGGCTGCAGCAGCCACAACGTGAACACCGCTCCGATCACCGAGGAATACCCGATCGACAGGTCGATCTCGCCGAGCAGCAGCACGAACACCTCGGCCATGCCCAGCACCACGATCCACGAGGCCTGCGTCATCAAGTTGACCAGGTTGCCCGCGGACAAGAACAGGGAGTTGCGGATCTGGAAGTAGATGACGATGACGACCAGGCCGGCCACGACCGGCAGGGCCCCGCTCTCGCC
>JASHVM010000205.1:0-5056 GCA_030044595.1 Streptosporangiaceae bacterium | reverse complement strand
TTACGCGCCGACCGGTGCACCGGTCGCGGCGCCGACCACCGGGCTGCCCGAGCAGGTCGGCGGGGAGCGCAACTGGGACTACCGCTACACCTGGATCCGGGACGGCTCGTTCTCCATCTACGCGCTGCTCGGCCTGGGGTACGTCGAAGAGGCGGCCGCGTTCGGGACCTGGCTGCGGGACCGCGTGCAGGAGCAGGCCGGCAAGGACTCAGGCCCGCTGAAGATCATGTACCGGGTGGACGGCACCTCAGACCTGGTCGAGGAGAGCCTGGAGCATTTCGAGGGGTGGCGCGGGTCGCGGCCGGTGCGGATCGGCAACGGCGCCGCCGACCAGCTGCAGCTGGACATCTACGGCGAGGCCGCGGACGCGATGTTCCTGGCCGATGCCAGCGGCCTGCAGCCAGCGCATGATGGCTGGGTCGCGGTGACGCAGATCATCGACTGGCTGTGCGAGCACTGGGACCAGCCAGACGAGGGCATCTGGGAGACCCGCGGCGGCCGACAGAACTTCACCTACGGCCGGTTCCAGGCCTGGATCGCGCTGGACCGCGCCATCCGCATCGCCACCCGCCGCGGCCGGCCTGCCAACATCACCCGGTGGATGACCGAGCGCGACGCCGTCTATAACCAGATCATGACCCGCGGCTGGAACGCCAAGGTCGGCGCGTTCACCCAGCACTACCAGACCGAGGTGCTGGACTCCTCGCTGCTGCTGATGCCGCTGCAGGGCTTCATCGCCCCCCGCGACCCGATGTGGATCTCCACCCTGAAGGCGATGGACCGCGAGCTGGTCTCCGACAGTCTGGTCTACCGGTACAACCCCGCCGCCTCCCCGGACGGGCTGAAGGGCGATGAGGGCACGTTCTCGCTGTGCACCTTCTGGTACGTCGACGCGCTGGCCCGCGCCGGGCGGCTGGATGAGGCCCGGCTGGTGTTCGAGAAGATGCACACCTACGCCAACCACCTGCGTCTGTACTCGGAGGAGATCAGCGCCACCGGCGAGCAGCTCGGCAACTTCCCCCAGGCCTTCAGCCACTTGTCCCTGATCAGCGCCGCCATCAACCTGGACCACCAGCTCGACCGGGGTCCCGGCGCGCTCTAAGGGCCGGTCACCCGGCCGACGTCAGCGGACTCCGCAAGACCGACACCGAGCGAGGTCCCACCGTGACCTGGTCGCCAGCCGCCGCCGCTCCGGCCTGGGACGCAAGCTCGCAGGCGTCGATCTCGACCTGCCACCCCGCTTGCGGCCTGATGGCCGGCAGCACGAATTCGAGCGGTTCCCACCAGGCGTTCACCAGGACCAGGAAGTCGTCGTCGGTCAGCCAGGTGCCGTCGGCGGCTCGGTCCGGGTCGTCGGATCCGTCCAGGTACAGCGCGATCGCCAGGGCGTTCGGGTCGGCCCAGTTGGCCGCCGTCATCTCGGTGCCGGCCGGGGTGAACCACCGCAATTCGGACGCTTGGGCTCCGGCCAGGAAACGGGCGCGGCGGAAGACTGGGTGTGCCTTACGCAGTGCGATGAGGCGCTTGGTGAAGTCCAGCAGGGCGGTGTCCAGGGCCGACCAGTCGAACCAGGTGATCTGGTTGTCCTGGCAGTAGGCGTTGTTGTTGCCCTGCTGGGTCCGGCCTATCTCGTCGCCGCCGCACAGCATGGGGATGCCGAAGGAGAGCAGCAAGGTGGTGAGCATCGCCCGGGACCGGCGTGTCCGCAGGGCCAGCACGTCGGGGTCGTCGGTCGGGCCTTCCGCGCCGGAGTTCCACGAGCGGTTGTCGTCGGTCCCGTCGCGGTTGGACTCGCCGTTGGCCTCGTTGTGCTTGTCGTTATAGGAGACCAGGTCACGCAGGGTAAAGCCGTCATGGACGGTGACGAAGTTCACCGACGCGGTGGGCCGGCGCCGGGCGCGGCCGTACATGTCCGCCGATCCGCACAACCGCGCCGCGAACTCGCCGAGCCCGACGGGGTGGCTGCGCCAGAAGTCGCGCATGGTGTCGCGGTACTTGCCGTTCCATTCGCGCCACGCCGGCGGGAACCGGCCCAGATCGTAACTGTCCATCTGCCCGACGTCCCACGGCTCGGCGACCAGCTTCGCGCGCGATACCACCGGATCCTGGGACACCAAGTCGAAGAACGCCGACCGGGCCTCGAACTCGCCCTCCTGCCGGGCCAGGGCCGGGGCCAGGTCGAACCGGAACCCGTCGACGCCCATGTCCGTCAGCCAGTACCGCAGCGAGTCCATGATCAGCTGCAGCGTGACCGGGTCCCCCACGTTGAGGGAATTGCCGCAGCCCGTGGTGTCGATGTACACGCGCGGGTCGTTGCTGTCCAGCCGGTAGTACGCGGGATTGTCCAGGCCGCGGAAGCAGAACGTAGGCCCGGTATCACCGCCTTCGCAGGTGTGGTTGAACACCACGTCGAGGATGACCTCGAGCCCGGCGCCGTGCAGCGCTTCCACCATGGCCTTGAACTCGGCGACCTGGCCGCCGGGCTTCCCGGCGCGCACCGCCGCCGAGTAGCCCTGGTGGGGAGCGAAGTACCCGATGGTGTTGTACCCCCAGTAGTTGGTCAGCCCGCGCTGCGGCAGGAAGGCTTCCGGGATGGATTCGTGCACCGGCAGCAGTTCGACCGCGGTCACGCCCAGGCCGGCCAGGTGGGCGATGGCCGCCTCGTGACCCAGGCCGGCGTAAGTCCCGCGCAGCTCGGGCGGCACCTCGGGATGGCGCATGGTGAAGCCCTTGACATGCACCTCGTAGATGATCGTGTCCGCGTAGCTGTGCCTCCAGCGGGCACCGGCCTGCGACCGCGATGGCTCGCCGGCCGCGACCACCAGGCTGCGGGGCACGCTAGCCGCGGAGTCGGCGTCGCTGGGCGCACCGGGGTCGCCTGCGGCGTAGCCGAGTATCTCGGATCCGAACGTGACCGTCCCGTGCAGCGCCCGCGCATAGGGGTCAAGCAGGAGCTTGGCGATATTACAGCGCACCCCTCGAGCCGGATCGTAAGGACCCGTCGCGCGGTATCCGTAGGCTTGTCCCTGCCCTACGCCCGGCACGAAGGCGTGCCAGACGCCCGCGTCGTAGTCGCGCATGGGAATCTGCGTCTCGGCGCCGGTCTCGTCGAACAGGCAAAGCACCATCCCATCGGCGACACCGGAAGCCACGGCGAAGTTCGTCCCGGCCTCGGTGACCGTCGCGCCCAGCGGGAACTCACTCCCGGGAAGCGCGCCGGTGGCGTCGGCAGCTGGCGCGACGCTCATTGCCCTGCCTCCGTTTGCCCGGCCTTCGGGCCGGTTTGCGCGGTTTCCAGGCCAATCCGCCGGGCGACGTCGCCCAGGGCTTCGACGTCCCCGTGGCGGCGGCGGATCAGGTCGGCGATCACGCCGGTCCAGCCGGTCTGGTGGAACGCGCCGATCGCGGCGCCGTTGTCGCCGTGGAAGTACTCGCTGAAGATCAGGTTGTCGTGCCACGCGGGATCGGTCTGCATGATCTCGGTCCCGCCGAAGCAGGGCCGCCGACCATCCGGCCCGTTGGTGAAGATCGAGATCATCCGGTCCGCCAGGTCGGCGGCGACCTGGCCCAGGTGCCGCTGCTGGCCCGACCCGGTCGGGTACTCGATCGTGTACTCGTCCCCGTAGAACCGGTGGTATCGCTCCAGGACGCTGACCATCAGGTAGTTCAGCGGGAACCAGATCGGACCGCGCCAGTTCGAGTTCCCGCCGAACATCGGCGTGGTCGATTCGGCCGGCTCATAATCGATGCTCGCGGTGGTGCCGTCGTATTCGAGTGTGTAGGGATGCTCGCGGTGATAGGCGGACAGGGCTCGCAGCCCGTGCGGGGACAAAAACTCACTCTCGTCGAACGCCTTGGTGAACAGCCGCTGCAGCCGGTCCGGCCCGCACAGGCTGAGCAGCCACCGCCGCTGGCCGGGATCCCCGCGCATCAAGCCGGCTTCGCTGAGCTTGCCCGGGTCACGCATGTCGTGCCGGTCCAGGAAGTCCGCGAACCCCTTGCCCACCGTGAGCGCTCGCTCCAGGTCGTCCTCGGTCAAAACCGCGGCCGCCAGGGCTGGGATGATGCCCACCATCGACCGGACCCGCACCGGCACGGTCTCTCCGCTCGGCGTCTTGAGCCGGTCGTAGTACAGCCCGTCGGTTTCGTCCCACAACCCCAGTTGGTCCAGCGCCTGGGTGATGGCAGCGAAGTGCTCCAGGAACTTCAGGGCCAGATCCGCGCCGGGCCGCTGGCCGGACCGGTTCAGTATGACGGCCATGGCGCCCATGGCGATCGCGTAGAAGCCCATCCACCCGGTGGCGTCAGACTGTTCCAGGACCTCGCCGGCCGGCAGATGCGACCGGTCGATCGGGCCGATGTTGTCCAGGCCGAGGAAGCCGCCTTCGAACAGGTTGTTGCCCTCGGCGTCCTCCCGGTTGACCCACCAGGTGAAGTTGACCAGAAGCTTGTCGAAGACCCTGCTGAGGAAATTGAGATCCCGGCCGCCGTCGATGGCGAACACCTCCAGCGCCGCCCAGGCCTGAACCGGCGGGTTGACATCGCCGAAGTCCCACTTGTACGCCGGTAGCGCCCCGTTCGGGTGCTGGAACCACTCCCGGCACAGCAAGATCAGCTGGTACTTGGCGAACGCCGGGTCCACGTGCGCCAGCGCCACGCAGTGGAACCCCAGGTCCCAGGCCGCGTACCAGGGGTACTCCCACTTGTCAGGCATCGACATGATGTCGAACGCGTTGAAGTTGCGCCACCGCGAGTTGCGCCCGGCCTGGCGCTCGAACGGCGGTACCGGCTGGGTCGGGTCGCCCGCCAGCCAGCGGGTCACGTCGTAGTAGAACAGCTGCTTGCTCCACAGCATCCCGCTGAACGCCTGCCGCATCACCATCGCCTCATCAGCGGTCGCGCTCGCCGGGGTCAGCTCGGCGTAGAACTGGTCCGCCTCGGCCCGGCGCTGCGCCATCACCTGCTCGAACCCCGCGCCGAACGCGGCGGCCGCTCCTTCGCTGCCTGCTTGCGTGGCGGCCGGCCGCAGCCGCAGCCGCAGCTCGGCGGTCTCGCC
>JASHVM010000204.1:0-6807 GCA_030044595.1 Streptosporangiaceae bacterium | reverse complement strand
GAGAAGGGCCCGCGGGAGACCCTGAACTACGGGCACACCCTCGGCCACGCCATCGAGCGGGTGGAGGGATACAAGTTCCGGCACGGCGACGCGGTCGCCATCGGCATGGTGTACGCCGCCGGGCTGGCCTTCCTGGCCGGACGCCTCGACTCGCAGACGTTCGCCATGCACCGCGACCTGCTGGCCAGCGTCGGCCTGCCGACCAGGTACCGCTCCGGCGCGTGGCCCGAGCTGCGGGCGGCCATGGCCGTGGACAAGAAGGCCCGCGGCGCGCGGCTGCGGCTCGTGGTGCTGGACGGACTGGCCCGCCCCGGGATCCTCGACGACCCGCCCGAGCAACTCCTGCGCCAGGCCTACCAGGAGGTGTCCAATTGATCACACAGGTGCTCGTGCTCAACGGCCCGAACCTCGGCCGGCTCGGCGCCAGGGAACCGGAGATCTACGGCTCGGTGTCATTCGAGGAGCTGGCCGAGCTGTGCCGGTCGACCGGCCGTAAGCTCGGCCTGCACGTGGATGTCCGGCAGACCGACGACGAGAGCCAGATGATCGGCTGGGTGCACGAGGCGGCGGACGCCCGGATGCCGGTGGTGATCAACCCCGCCGCGTTCACGCACTACTCCTACGCGCTGCGGGACGCCCTGGCCATGCGCACCGCTCCGCTGGTGGAGGTGCACATCTCCAACCCGGCGGCGCGCGAGTCGTTCCGGCACACCTCGGTGGTGGCCGCGGTGGCGGACGGGACGGTGGCCGGGTTCGGCCTGGTGTCGTACCAGCTGGCTCTGCAGGCGATCGCCGAGCTGGCCGCCGAGGACCCCACCGGTGAGCCAGAACCCGGCCCGCCCGAACCAGCCGAGCCGGCCGGGCCGTGATCGTCCTCGTCGGGTTCATGGGCGCGGGCAAGACCACGGTCGGGAACCTGCTGGCCGCCCGGCTCGGGCTGCCGTTCATCGACAGCGACCAGGTGATCGAGCACCGCGCCGGCCGCCCGGTCCGGCAGATCTTCGCCGAAGACGGCGAGCCCGCCTTCCGGGCCCTTGAGCACCAGGTCGTCACCGAGCTGCTGGACGGCCCCGGCCCACCGTCCGCCGTCCTGGCCCTGGGCGGCGGCGCGGCCGAGCACCCGGGCACCCGGGACCGGCTCACCCGCGCCCAGGTCGTCTACCTCCAGGTCGGGTACGCCCAGGCCCTGCGGCGCGTCGGCGCCGACCAGGGCCGCCCGCTGCTGGCCCGGCCCGACCTGGCCGCCCTCTACGAGCGCAGGCTCGGCGCCTACGCCGGCCTCGCTTCGCTGACCGTCCCCACCGACGGCCGCCGCCCCGAGGCCATCGTCGGGGACATCCTCGCCCGGCTCGTCGCCGAGCCCGCCGAGCCCGCCGCGCCCGCCCGGGCGCCGTACCCGCCGCTCGCGCCGTAACCGCTACTCTCCTTTTAGTGACCGAACGGGCCGTGGTATCCGTGACCGGGAAGGCTGATCGCATGCGGGTGGGGATGTTCTTGAGCTACGCGGGCGGCTTCGCCGACACCGTGGTCGAACTGGCCGACTACGAGCGAGCCGGAGTCGATATCGTATTCGTGCCCGAAGCCTACAGCTTCGACGCGGTGAGCCAGCTGGGCTACATCGCCGCGAAGACCGAGCGGATGCAGATCGCGTCGGGGATCTTCCCGCTGTACTCGCGCACGCCCGCGCTGCTGGCGATGACCGCAGCGGGGCTGGACTACGTCTCCGGCGGGCGGTTCACGCTGGGCCTCGGCGCCTCCGGTCCGCAGGTGATCGAGGGCTGGCACGGCGTGCCGTACGACGCGCCGATCGGCCGGTCCCGCGAGATCATCGAGATCTGCCGCATGGTCTGGCGCCGCGAGCGGCTGGCCTACCACGGGCGGTACTACCAGCTGCCGCTGGAGGGAGGCACCGGGCTGGGCAAGCCGCTCAAGCTGATCAACCACCCGGTCCGCGCTGGCATCCCGATCGGCCTGGCCGCCATCGGCCCGAAGAACGTGGCCGTCGCCGCCGAGCTCGCCGAAGCCTGGATGCCGATCTTCTACCTGCCGGAGAAGTCCGCCGAGGTGTGGGGCGGCGCGGTGGCCGAGGGGAGCGCGAAGCGCGACCCGGCCCTCGGCCCGCTGGACGTGATCGCCCACGCCCCGCTGGCCATCGGCGACGACGCGGACCACATAACCAGCCTGCGCGACCACAGCCGGCCGGAGCTGGCCCTGTACATCGGCGGGATGGGGGCGCGCGGCCGCAACTTCTACAATGACCTGGCCCGCAGGCTCGGGTACGAGGCCGAGGCCAAGGCGATCCAGGACGCGTACCTGGACGGCCGCAAGGCCGAGGCCGAGGCCCTGGTGCCCGCCGAGCTGATCGAGCGGACCTCGCTGATCGGCCCCGAGGGCCATGTACGAGAGCGCCTCGCCGCCTACCGCGAGTCCGGCGTGACCACCCTCAACGTCACCCCCCTCGCGCCGACGCACGAGGCCCGCGTCCGCCTCATCGAGCAGGTCCGGGCCATGGCAGGCTAGCCTCCTGAATATGCCAGAGATCCACGCGTCGCGCCGGGAGCGCGCGCAGCAGAAGATCGCCGAGGCAGGCGCCGACGCCGCCCTGATCACCTCGCGCCCGAACGTCCGCTACCTCACCGGCCTGGCCAGCTCCAACGCCTCGTTGCTGCTGCCGGTCAGCGGCGGGGGAGTGCTGGCCACCGATTCAAGGTACGCGCTGGCCGCGCGGCGCGACTGCCCCGATCTCGAGCTGATCGTCGAGCGGTTCGTCGAGCCCCGGCTCGCCGCCGAGATGACCAGCCGGGGCCTGCGTACCGTGGCCTTCGAGGCGCACGAAATGTCGGTCGAGCGCCATGCCGAGCTCACCGCCGCGGCGGACGGTGTCACCACCGTCCCGTTCGGAAGAAAGATCGAAGAGCTGCGGACGGTCAAGGATCCGTCCGAGCTTGAGCTGCTCGCCACCGCGTGCCGGATCACCTGCCAGGCCATCGCCGACGTGTTCGCGCACATCAGGCCGGGCCTGACCGAACGTCAGCTAGCCGCGTCGCTGGACCGGCGGATGGTCGACCTGGGGGCCGAGCACCCGGCCTTCGACACCATCGTGGCCAGCGGGCCGAACGGCGCTATCCCGCACCACTCGCCGGCCGACCGGCCGATGCGTCGCGGCGACCTGATCACGATGGACTTCGGCGCGCTGTACGGCGGTTACCACGCGGACATGACCCGCACGGTGGCGCTCGGCGAGCCCGCCGGCTGGCAGCGGGAGATCTACGAGCTCGTCGCGGCGGCTCAGCGGTCCGGGATCGAGGCCGCGCAGCCGGGCGCGGACGTGATCGACGTGGACGCCGCGGCGCGGGACCTGATCCGCGACGCCGGGCACGCGGAGCACTTCCAGCACGGCCTGGGGCACGGCGTCGGCCTGGAGGTACACGAGGCGCCGATGATCGGGTACTCCAGACCGGGTAAGCTTGTCGAGCGGGTGCCGGTCACCGTCGAGCCTGGTGTTTACCTGCCCGGCAAGGGCGGTGTCCGCATCGAGGACGTCCTTGTCGTGGGGGCTGACGGGATGGGCCTGCTCACCACCACCACGAGAGAACTTCTCGTCCTGTTATCTGTCACCTGGAGACCGAACGTGGCCACCACGAACGACCTGAAGAACGGCACGACCTTGAACCTCGACGGGCAACTCTGGACCGTCGTGGAGTTCCAGCATGTCAAGCCGGGCAAGGGCGGCGCCTTCGTGCGCACCAAGCTGAAGAACATCACCTCGGGCAAGGTCATCGACCGCACCTTCAACGCCGGGGTCAAGGTTGACGTGGCCACCGTGGACCGCCGGGAAATGCAGTACTTGTACCGCGAGGGCTCGGACTTCGTGTTCATGGACATGACCGACTACGACCAGCCGCGCATACCGGCCGCCGTGATCGGTGACGCCGCGGACTACCTGCTCGAGGAGCAGACCGTCACGGTGGCGTTCAACGACGGCACGCCGCTGTACGTGGACCTGCCCGCAGCCGTCGAGCTCACCATCAGCCAGACCGACCCCGGCGTCCAGGGCGACCGGTCCACCGGCGGAACCAAGCCGGCCACGCTCGAGACCGGCGCGACGATCCAGGTCCCGCTGTTCATCTCGACGGGGGAGAAGGTCAAGGTCGACACCAGGACCGGCCAGTACCTCGGCCGCGCCTGATGACCGCTGCGCGCCATCGCCGCCCGGCCGTCACCCGCCATGCCCGCCCGTAGCAAAGCGCGCAAGCGTGCCCTGGACATCCTCTTCGAGGCCGAGCTGCGCGGCTCGCCGGTCCTCGAGCTGCTCGCCGAGCGCATCGCGCTGGGCAGCCCGCCGGTGCCCGCGTACGCCGCGGACCTGGTCCGCGGCGTGGCCGCGCATCAGGCCCGGATCGACGAGCTGATCTCGACCTACGCCGAGGGCTGGGCCCTGGACCGGATGCCCGCCGTGGACCGGAATGTGCTCCGGATCGGCATCTATGAGCTGCTGTGGGCGCCGGACGTGCCCGACGCCGTCGCGATCAGCGAGGCCGTGCTGCTCGCCCGCGACCTGTCGACCGACGGGTCGCCCGCATTCGTCAACGGCCTGCTGGCTCGCGTTGCCGAGCTGAAGCCCTCCCTCGAGGCCTGACGCCAGGCAGAAATCAGGGCTGGGCGAAGCGGATGCGCAGGCCGAAGCGGCGCAGGACCCGGAAGAACCAGACCGCGGACGCCCCGGTGCCCGCGATCACGCCGCCGACGGTGACCACGGTGGTGAGCAGCAGGAACACCTTGGCCGGCTCAAGGGCCATCGCCACCGCCAGGCCTACGGTCGATAGGGCGAAGATCCCGGCCCACAGCCAGGTCGCCCCCTGGAAGAACCTGTGCAGCCCCGGGTGATGGGAGGACGGCTGGCGTAGCGCCACCACCTCGGCGGCCAGCTGGGCCACCAGCGGCTTGCGCGTGGGTGCGGTCCGCGCGAACAGCACGCACAGGCCCAGGTTGGCCAGCGGGAACTGGAGCAGGAAGAACAGCACGCTGCCGGTGACGATCACCACGGCCGTCTGCAGGGTGAGCACCAGCGCCGAGATCGTCAGCAGCCCCGGGACGCTCCGGGTCAGCACCTTCCGGCCGATGACGGTCAGCCAGACCACGGCTGTCGCGGTCATCATGCCGACGTCCCGACCGCCGAGCTTGGCGCCGATGAAGTATCCGGCCACAGGCAGGCCGAGGGATTCGGCCAGGTTCCAGCCTGCGGTCAGCATCAGCCGCCAGGGGCGGGGCAGCTCGAGGTGCTCAGCCATGGCGAAGAGCATACGGTGATCGGCTGCAGCCGCGCTGGAGTTGCCGCGAGGTCACGTAAAGAAGATTCTGTGAATTCGGCACGGCTGTATAACGCGGGGCCGGTGACAGAAGTTCACCGCACCGGGACAGAAAGTAGCCGAAGGCGGAAACCCGGTCGTGTCCTCTCGAGGCAGCGGACCTGTCTACATTGGAGTCCTGGGAGGAGGCGCGCGTGGAAGGTGCTGGCTCGGGGGAGCGACCCCTCGGACCCCCTCGGACCCCTCTCGGCTCCTCGTTGCTCTGGGAGGTGCTGCGCGGGGCCGTCTCCGTCAGGGTGGCCGAAACCGGCAGGCAGGCGCTCGACATCGTCGACGTCGGCGGCGGAACCGGCGGGCTGGCGGTACCGTTCGCGGCCCTCGGGCACAACGTCACCGTCGTCGACCCGAGTCCCGACGCGCTCGCCGCCGCGCAGCGCCGGGCCGCCGAGGCCGGCGCGCGCCTGACCTCGGTGCAGGGCGACGCGGCCAGCCTGGACAGCGTGGCGGGCGCCGCGGCGGCCGACCTCGTCATCTGCCACAACGTGCTCGAGTACGTCGACGAGCCGGCCGACGCGATGAGCGCGATCGCACGGGTGCTCCGCCCGTCGGCCGTGGTAAGCGTGCTCGCGTCCAACGCCGTGGCCGCGGTGCTGCACCGCGCGCTGGCCGGCCGTTTCGCCGAAGCCCGCCAGCTGCTGCAAGGGGGGCCTGGGGGGGTGGTCCCCCCGAGGCCGACGCCGCGCCGGTTCACGCTGCCGGAGCTGATCGCGCTGATCGCCGAGGCCGGGCTGCGGCCCGGGGAAGCCCACGGACTGCGCATCTTCGGCGGACTGGTGCCCGGCGTGCTGCTCGACGGCGACGCCGGCGCCGGCGAAGCGCTGCGCGCGCTCGAGGCCGCCGCCGCCGGTACCCCGCCGCTACGCGACATCGCCGCGCAGTTGCACGTATTCGGCCACCGCTGACCGCCATGGCCGCCGGCCCGAACCCCAGAACCCCCGCCGACGCCCCCGACGACACGGGCTGCCACATCCTGCACGTGGACATGGACGCCTTCTACGCGAGCGTGGAAATCAGGGACCGGCCTGAGCTGGCGGGCCAGCCGGTCATCGTGGGCGGGACCGGCGGTCGCGGCGTTGTGCTGTCCGCGTCGTACCAGGCCCGCGCGTTCGGCGTAGGCTCGGCGATCCCGGTGACCAGGGCACGGCGGCTGTGCCCGCAGGCGGTGTTCGTTCCGCCTAGGCACCGGGTCTACGCCGCCGCCTCCAGGGAGGTCATGGCGATCTTCGGCGCGGTCACGCCCAAGGTGGAGCCGCTGGCGCTGGACGAGGCGTTCCTCGACGTCTCCGGCGCGCTCCGCCGGCTCGGCTCGCCCGCCGCGATCGCCGCCCGTATCCGGGCCCAGGTCGCCGAACAGCAGGGCATTACCTGCTCGGTCGGGGTCGCGCCGTGCAAGTTCGTGGCCAAGATCGCCTCCGTCCGCTGCAAGCCCGACGGCCTC
>JASHVM010000203.1:0-3671 GCA_030044595.1 Streptosporangiaceae bacterium | reverse complement strand
CTCAGCCGCTCGGTGTTGATCACCACGTCGTAGTCGGTGCTGGATTCCTCGCCGATGCCGTGGACGCGCTTGAGGTAGCTGGCCCGCGCCGCGTCCGACTGGCGGACCGCCCGGGCGGCGTCCTTGTCGCTGAGGCCCAGCTCGGACGCCAGCCGGGACGCCCGCGTCGACGGCGGAGCGGTGACCCACACGCGCAGGACGTCCGGCTGCCCGGCGCACGCGTAGCAGGCCGCGTGCGCGACCAGCACCACGTTCCCGCGGTCCGCGGCGTCGCGCACCGCGTCCCGGATCAGCAACAGCAGCGTGTCGGTCTCGTCGAAGGCGTACAGCGCGGTGTCCGGCATCACGTCCGGGGCGCCGCGGGCAGCCATCTCCGCAACGCGGGTGAAGAACGACTTGCGCTCCTCGGCGTGCTCGACGACGGCCCGATCCACGCCGCGGTCTCTGGCGACCTGGGCCACGATGGCCTCGTTCAGGTAGCCGAAGCCGAGCTGGTCGGCCACGGCGCGGCCGACGGCCTCGGCGCCGGACCCGTACACCTGCGACAACGCGACGGCACGGTAATCCATGGTCCCTCCCGGTCACGACCGGAGCTCCGAAGCGCCAACATACCCAATCGCGCCGGGGCCCGGCTAGTACGGCACGGGATATTGCCAGTCGGCGTGTAGCGGGTCAGCTGACCTGCCTGGCCCGCCCGGTCCAGTACGGTGCCCGGAGCTCGCGCTTGAGCAGCTTGCCCGAGCCCGTGCGGGGGAGTTCGTCAGTGAACGACACCGAGCGAGGACACTTGTACGGGGCCATGTGCTCGCGGGCGTAGGCGATCACGTCCGCGTGCGACAACGACGCGCCCGGAGCCTGGACCACGGCGGCGTGCACCTGCTCCCCCCACTGCTCGGAGGGGATCCCGAACACCGCGACGTCGAAGATGCCCGGATGCTGCTCAAGGGCGGCCTCGATCTCGGCGGGGTAGACGTTCATGCCGCCGGAGATGATCATGTCGTTCTTGCGGTCGCAGATGTAGTAGTAGCCCTCCTCGTCCCGGTAGGCGATGTCACCCACGGTGTGGAAGTCGCCGTGCATGGCGGCCCGGTAACTGTCCGGCTGCTTGTAGTACTCGCTGAAGACCCCGCCGGACCTGACGTAAAGCTCGCCGGAGTGCCCCGGGCCGGTCCCGGTGACCTGGTTGCCGTCGGCGTCGAGCAGGCAGACGTCGACGCCGGGGGCCGGCTTGCCGCACGAGCCGGGCTTGCGCAGCTGGTCCTTGGGCTCAAGGACGCAATTCACCCCCAGCTCGGTTGACCCGTACACCTCCCAGAGCGAGTCCGGCGGGAAGTCGGCCAGGTAGGCCTGCTTGAGCGCCAGGCTCCACGGCGCGGCGTTGGCCACCATGATCCGCATCGTGGACCGGTCGTAACGGGCCTTGACCCCGGCGGGCAGCGCGCACACCAGCCGGATCAGCGGCGGCGCAGAGAAGGTCGATGTCACCTGGTACTTATCCACGAGGCGCAGCCAGTCCGCTGGCTCGAACCTGCGCTGGATGACGACCGTCTGGCCGAGCAGGAGTCCGATGCCCATGAACCCCAGCGGGCCGCTGTGATACAGCGGCCCGGAGGTGAGGTAGACGTCGTCTGGCGTATAGCCGATGAAGCCGACCAGCGCGGCCGCGGTGCTCTGGTCGGTCATGGGGCGGTAGGCGCCCTTCGGCTTGCCGGTCGTCCCGGACGTGTAGATCATCGTCGCCGCGCCCGCGTTCTCCCCGGCCGGGGGCTCGGCCGACGCCCCGGCGACGAGGTCCTCGCCGAGCGTCCCGGCCGGGGCGGCGGCGCCGTAGACGAGCACCTCGCGGAGGTTGCCGAGCCGCTCGTCCCGGGGCGCCGGTACCAGGTGCGCATACTCCGCATCGACATACGCGATGCAGGCGTCGGAGTGGGCCACGATGTAGCGGGCCTCTTCGGCCGTCAGGCGGTAGTTCAGCGGAACCGCGACCGCCCCGAGTTTCCTGGCCGCGCTGATAATCGCCACGACCTGCGCCGAGTTAGGCCCGCACCAGAGGACCTTGTCGCCCGGGCCGACGCCCAGCGAGGCCAGCAGGTTGGCGCGTCGGTTGGCCTCCGCCTCAAGCTGCGCGTAGGTCCACAAGACCACGCCCGCGCCAGGCCGGTCATCTGCGACGGCGAGCTTGCCGGGCTGAGATGACGCGTAGATGGTCAGCAGGTCTGGCATCTTGTCGGCGGCCACAGCAATCATCCTCGCTGGCGCCGTCGCCGGCGGCAATAAGCTCGCCGCTCGGACGGCGAGCACGGGACCGGGCGCGTGCAGCACCGTCCGTTCGGAACAATCATTTATGCCGAAAGGGCCGTGGTGCTACGGTCCGGACTGGTCAGATAGCTGACGAACGCCTCTTCCGGCCCGATCGCAGGCCGGGAAAGCCCTCATTCGGCACCCGGCCCTGAGCGGTCCCTCTGTCTGGCGTATTCCTGGCCCAGCTCCGCAAGCGACAGCCCGGTTAGTGCGTATCTGGCCCCCCGTCCCACTCCCCAATCCACGTCGGCGTCGTCGAGTCCCTGGGGAGCGGGCAGCGGGTCAATAGTCGTCCGACTGCCCGCCAGCGCCGCCACGACGCCGAGCAGCGCGCCGAATGCCGCGCCGAGCAGCGCGCCGATGAACAGCCGTTTCGGCGGTACCGTCCCGGTTGCACTCGTCGCCGGTTGGAGCATCTGCGCTGGCCGCTGCTGGCCGAAGTAGCCCTGAGAACCGACATAAGCGATGTAGCTACCGGCGGCCGCATCGGCGGCGCCCTCGGCCTGGGCGGCGGTCCCGGCCACGGCGCTTACCGACAGAACATCTTCCGTGACAGCATTGATCTGGACTCCGGCAGGAAGTTCCTTGAGCAAGTCGGCCTGGTTGTACGCGGGCAAGAACGCAGGGCCGCCGCAGATGGCCCCGGCCGGGCACGTCGGCGCGACCGCAAGCAAGGCCCGGCTCGTGAATACCGGCGCGTTGAGCGCGGCAAAGACAACGCCAGCGAGCAGGCCCGCTGCCGCCATGGCGCCGACCAGGGTCTTGCACCGCCCGACGATCTGGACGAACCTCGGCAGGTCCTGCTCCTGCTGGCTCATCTGGCCTCCGCGTGAATCTCCGGCGCCCGACCAGCTTGGTCTTCGATGCGCACCATGATACGACTTGCCAGGGCAATAGGCACCCCGACGGCGATGGCGAGGCGGCGGGCTCAACCCGAGCCGGGCTCATCATCGGACCCAGGCACGGAATCCTTCTCGCCAGCTCGGGTACTGCGGCTCCCAGCCGAGCTCTTTCCTGGCCTTCTCGTTGGAGTATCCGCGCGAGGCAGTCATCTGGGCCACCATGAACTCCCCGGCGAGCGGCCGCGCGAGCCAGCCGGGCAGGCGCAGCGGCGGCTTGCCGCCCGCGACCTGGGCCAGGTACGGCAGCCACTGAGCGACCGGCGCCGGGTCGTCGTCCACCACGTTGTACAGGCCCGCCGGGCCGCGGCTGACCGCCGCGACCGTCGCCGCGGCAGCGTCGCTGACCTCGATGAACGACCAGACCCCGGTCCCGCCGCCGATCACCGGCACCTGCCGCTTCCGCACCATCTGCACCAGCGGGTCCGAGGCACCCGGTCCGTACAAGATGCCGTAGCGCAGCACGATGCC
>JASHVM010000202.1:0-3584 GCA_030044595.1 Streptosporangiaceae bacterium | reverse complement strand
TCGCGTCCCGTCGGCGCATCCGGTCGTCCGGGCGGAGCACGGTAAGCTCGGCGTTTTCTATCTCCACGCCGAGCCCGAAGCGGCCCTGCTGTTTTGCGAGAATGAGACGAACGTGCCACGCGTCTTTGGCGGCGAGCCTGCGACCCACTTCCCCAAGGACGGCATCGGCGATCACCTGCTGCACGGCGCGGACACGGTTAATCCCGACGGTGAGGGAACCAAGGCAGCGGCGCACGTGCGGCTGGCCGTCCCGGCTGGCGGGCAGGCCGCGGTCGCGGTACGGCTCGCCCGTGACGGCCCGGAGGACCTCGCGGCGCCGTTTGCCGAGGCGGAGGGGCTGATGGCGCTCCGGCGGGCCGAGGCGGACGAGTTCTACGAAGCCATCACGCCGCCGACGGTGACCGATGATGCCAAGGCGGTCATGCGCCAGGCGCTGGCGGGAATGCTCTGGTCCAAGCAGTGCTACTACTTCGACGTGGACCGCTGGTTGCGCGAGCGCCGCTTCCACCCGCTGCGAGCGCCGGTCCGGTACGGGACCCGCAACGATTCGTGGTTCCACATGTTCAACCACGACGTCGTGTCGATGCCAGACAAGTGGGAGTACCCGTGGTATGCCGCCTGGGACCTGGCCTTCCATTGCCTTCCGCTGGCCATGGTCGACCCCGCGTTCGCGAAAAGTCAGATCGACCTGATGCTGACCAGGGAATACCTTCACCCGACCGGCCAGATGCCGGCTTACGAGTGGAACTTCGGCGACGTGAACCCGCCGGTGCACGCCTTCGCCGCCTTCTTCCTGCAGAGCCTGGAGGCCGACATCGGCGAGGTGGACCTCCCGTTCCTCCGGGAGAATTTCGCCAAGCTGCTGCTGAACTTCACCTGGTGGGTAAACCGCAAGGATCCCACCGGCCGCAACGTGTTCGAGGGCGGCTTCCTCGGCCTTGACAACATCGGCGTGTTCGACCGGAGCGCCGCCCTGCCCACCGGCGGGCGGCTGGAGCAAGCGGACGGCACAGCCTGGATGGCGATGTTCAGCCAGAACATGCTCGAGCTAGCCCTGGTCCTGCTGGACCAAGACGAGGCCTATGAGGATTTCGTGCTCAAGTTCGTCGAGCGCTTCTTCTGGATTGCCGCCGCGGTGGACCCGATCGGCGAGCATCCCGACGAGATGTGGGACGAGGAGGACGGTTTCTTCTATGACGTCCTGCGCCTTCCCGACGGCACCGGTACCCGGATCAAGGTGCGGTCCCTGGTGGGACTGCTGCCCATTTGCGCCACCACCGTGGTCGAGGCCGACCTGATCGACCGCTACCCGCAGATTGCCGGGCAGGTGGGTACCTTCCTCGAGCGCAACCGGGATCTGCTGGCCAATATCGCCGACCCGCTCGTGCCCGGCGCCCATGGCCGGCGGATCCTGTCCCTGGTGAACGAGTACAAGCTGCGGCGCATCCTGGCCCGGATGCTGGACGAGGAGCGCTTCCTCGGCCCGCACGGGATCCGCTCCATCTCACGCTGGCACCTCGACCACCCCTATATCTTCGACGTCGCCGGAACCGAGTACCGGGTGCAATACGAGCCGGCCGAGTCGACCACCGGGATGTTCGGCGGCAACTCCAACTGGCGCGGGCCGGTCTGGTTCCCGGTGAACATGCTCATCATCCGGGCCCTGCTCCAGCATTACCGGTACTACGGCAACGACCTGAAGGTTGAATGCCCGACCGGCTCCGGGAACATGATGACGCTGTTCGAAGTGTCCCAGGAACTGTCGCGGCGCCTGGTCAGTACCTTCCTGCGCGACGGCGACGGGCGGCGTCCCGTCTACGGCGGGGCCAAGCTGTTCCAGGACGATCCGCACTGGCGAGACCTCGTCTTGTTCTACGAGTACTTCCACGGCGACAACGGGGCCGGGCTCGGCGCCTCGCACCAGACCGGCTGGACCGGCCTGGTGGCCAGGCTGATTCAGCTCCTCGGCCAGTTCGATGCCGATGCCGTGCTCGCGGACCGCCGGTGGCCGATGGCCCGTCCGTACCGGCGCCTGGCCGGCGTGCCCATGGCCGACATCGCCACGGCTCGCCGGGCCCGCGGCGCGGACGGCACGTAGGTACCCGCAGGCTGGCCGGGCCGGCCAGCGCGGCCGTTTAATTCACCGGTGACGGGCAGAGGCCCGGCGCCGGCGGTGACGACGCCGTGGCGCGTCGCAAGCCAGCCGCCGGCCCCGCGGAGCTAGGCCTCGCGGAGCAGGATGCCGCGGATGAACGCGGCCTGTCCGGCGTGCTGCAGGCAATCGGAGATCACGCTGACCAGCCGGACGCCCAGCGTCACCGGCGGGTTCCACGCTTCGTCCACGATCCGCGACAGGTCCGCGTCCGTGACGCCGGCCACCAGCCGGACGGTCTGCGCGTGCACCGCGTCGTGGTACTCGGTGAGCAGGTCACCCGATGAGACCCGCACCAGGGCGACTTGCCGTGAGCTCTGCCCGTAGCCGGTCTCGGCCAGCGCGAACGGCAACTCGAACCGCTCGCTGAACTCGGGCCACACCTGCGGCACGGCGAAGGCGTCCGCCACGTGATCGTCCTGCACCCGGGTCAGGTGCCAGCACAGCCAGGCGATCGAGTTCGCGTCGTCATCGAGCCTGGCCGCGAGCTGTCCGGCCGTCAGCCCGTCGACCGCATGGTGCACGGTCTGGCGTACCCGGCCGAAGGCGTCCGTCAGTAGTTCCGCACTGGTCATGACGTGTACTCCCGTTGAAAATCAAAATCAAAATTTACCCGAACGGCCGTGGTGACACGCCGTATCTACCTGGCCTCGTATCCCGGCTGACCGCCACCTAGGCTCGCACAAGGTACCGTTCCAAACGTGCCCGCAGGCCGCACCCAACCCGTCCCAGCCGCGGCCGATCTGCTGGCCGCTGCCGTCGTCGGCATCGGCGGGGAGGACCGGCCCGGGCAAGTCGCGATGGCCGAGGCAGTACAGCGGGCCATCGAGACCGGCGAGCATCTGGCCGTCCAGGCCGGAACCGGCACCGGAAAGTCGCTGGCGTACCTGGTCCCGGCGGTGCGGCACGCGATGACCACCGAGAGCACGGTGGTGGTGGCCACGGCCACGATCGCGCTACAGCGCCAGCTGATCGACCGTGACCTGCCCCGCCTGGTCACCGCGGTCAAGCCGCTGCTGGGCCGGGAGCCGCTGTTCGCGATCCTGAAGGGGCGGCGGAATTACCTGTGCCTGCACCGGCAGCGCGGCACCGCGGACCCGAAGACGGGGGACCCGCAGGACGCGCTGTTCGACCCGGTGGATCCCGAGGGAGCCGGTCCCACCACGCCCCTCGGCCGGCAGGTGAAGCGGCTGCACGAATGGGCGGAGGAGACCAAGACCGGTGACCGGGACGAACTGGTCCCCGGCGTGCCCGAAGCGGCCTGGCGTCAGGTCTCGGTCAGCGCGCAGGAGTGCATCGGCGCGCAGCGGTGCCCGTTCGGCTCGCGCTGCTTTGCCGAGCGGGCCCGGGAGGCCGCGGCCAAGGCGCACATCGTCGTTACCAACCACGCACTGCTCGCCATCGACGCGACCTCTGACATCGACGTGCTGCC
>JASHVM010000019.1:0-3048 GCA_030044595.1 Streptosporangiaceae bacterium | reverse complement strand
CGGCCGCGTGACGTTACCGCGAGAACCTCAGCGGTGACCCCTCCGGCCGCGTGATGTTACGGCGAGAACCTCAGCGGGGCGCCGAGCTCAGCGCGGGGTTGCGGGGGCCGTCCCCCCGCGCCGGCACCTTTACTTGTCGGGGACCAGGGTCGGGGTGGACCTGGTGAGGGTCTGCTTCTTGAAGTAGGCGGGCTCCTTGACGCGCATGTAGATGGCGATCAGCAGCCCGGCTAGCACCGACAGGAGGATGAGCATGAAGGCGCCGCCGACGTGCCACTTCGGCGTGAACCAGAGGGTGAACGACGTGTAGCTGTTCCCGGTGCCGACGTCCCAGTCCTCCCACAGGGTGTACCCGCCGGCGCCCCACATGATCACCCAGCCGAGGAACGGGATAATGCCGCGCATCCACAGGTTGCGCATGCTGGAGGTCAGTGTCTTGCGGTAGTACCACACGCAGGAGATGGCGGTGAGCCCGTAGTAGAAGGCGATGAACAGGCCGCAGCAGGTCACCGCGTCGGTGATGACCGCGCCGCCGGATATGTAGTTCATCGGAACGTAGATGGCGATGGAGATCAAGCCCATCACGATGGTAGACACGGTCGGCGTCAGGTAACGCGGGTGGATCTTGGAGAACGCGCTGGGCAGCGCCTTGTAGGAGGCCATCGACAAAGTGGTGCGGGCGGTCGGCAGGATCGTGGTCTGGGTGGAAGCGGCGGCGGAACTCAGCACCATCAAGATCAGCAGCCGACTCAGGAAGGTCCCGATGCCACCGGTGCCGAAGATGGAGCTACCGAGGACCGAGAGCACGTCGCTGGAGTTGGCCGTGTTGGTCATGCCGATGCCCTTGGAGCCGATCCCGGCGTAGGACACCGAGGAGAAGATCACCAGCGCGTAGATGATGAGCAGCAACACGGTGGAGATGATCGCCGCCTGGCCGGGCGTCTTGTTCTTGTCCTTGGTCTCCTCGTTGACCGAGACCGCGGTGTCCCAGCCCCAGTAGATGAACAGCATCAGCACCAGGCCGCCGACGAAGGCCTGGAAACCGCCGAGGTGGAGCGGGCTGAGCCAGCTCAGGCTCGGGCGCACCGACTCCGGCGGATGGTGCCCGCTGTAGACCCGGACCAGCGCGGTCACCGACAGGACCGCGAGCATGGTGACTTCGATGCCCAGCAGCGCCTTCTGGAAGTTCGCGGAGATCTCGATGCCGCGGTAGCAGATGTAGGTCATCGCGATGATCCAGATGACGCCGGTCAGCAGCACCCAGCCGCTGGCCGGGTTCGAGCCGATGCCCTTGGCGCCGACCAGCAGGAACACGTACTGGCCCGCCACCTGCGCGAGGCTGGCCATGACCAGGATGTCGGCGGCGACGATGGCCCAGCCGCCGGACCAGCCGGTCTTCGGCCCGAACGCCCGGGCTCCCCAGGTGAACGTGGTCCCGCAGTCCGGGTCCGCCTTGTTCATCTCGCTGTACCCGATCGAGCAGAACAGCATGGGGATGAACGCGAGCACGGCGACCGCCGGGGCGTGGAAGCCGACCAGGACCACCACGAAGAACAAGGTGGCCGCGAGGCTATAGGCCGGGGCGGTCGAGGCGACCCCGATGACGATGGCGGAGACCAGTCCGAGGGCGTTCGCCTTCAGGCCCTTTTCCTGCTCCTGCTCCATCGGCTGGATCTGTGAGGCCGTGGCCATCTTCCCCTCCTGCGGGTCATCGGTCTTCGACCGGGATCGTCCTGGTGCAGCGATCCGGTAGGTAGATGCTAGATCGGGCAGGGCAAAGTGACCACCCAGCAAGACTCAGTGCCACGGTTCTAGCATATATTGCGCGATTTGGCAACGATTTCAGTTGCAAAAGATGTGGAGAACGACGGGTCTCGTTGATGATCACCTGGGCAAACGCTAACATCACTTTATGCGCATTCTTCTGGTGGGTGCGGGGGGCGTGGGCACGGCGCTGGCCCGGATCGCCGCCCGGCGCCCGTTCGCCGAGCTGGTCATCGCCGACTACGACCTGGGCCGGGCGCAGCGCGCCGCCGCGGCCCGCGACGGGTACGAGGCCGTGCAGCTGGACGCCCGCGACGAGCGGGCCGCCGCCGAGCTGCTCACGCAGCGCCGCTGCGACGTGCTCATGAACGCCACGGATCCTCGCTTCGTGATGCCGCTGTTCCGCGCCGCGCTGCAGGCCGGAGTCGATTACCTGGACATGGCGATGTCGCTGTCCCACCCCGACCCGGATGCCCCGTACCGCGAGACCGGGGTCAAGCTGGGTGACGAGCAGTTCGCGATGGCACCGCGGTGGGAGCAATCCGGCCGGCTCGCGCTGGTCGGAATGGGGGTGGAGCCGGGGCTGTCCGACGTGTTCGCCCGGTACGCCGCCGACGAGCTGTTCCGCGAGATCGGCGAGATCGGGGTGCGGGACGGCGCCAACCTCGAGGTCGCCGGCTACGACTTCGCCCCCACGTTCTCCATCTGGACCACGATCGAGGAGTGCCTGAACCCGCCGGTGATCTGGGAACGCGGCCGGGGCTGGTTCACCACCGAGCCGTTCAGCGAGCCCGAGGTCTTCACGTTCCCGGCCGGCATCGGCCCGGTCGAGTGCGTCAACGTGGAGCACGAAGAGGTCCTGCTGGTGCCGCGGTGGGTCGAGGCGGAGCGGGTCACCTTCAAGTACGGCCTCGGCGCGGAGTTCATCGGCGTGCTGCAGACCCTGCACAAGCTCGGCCTGGACCGCACCGACCCGGTGCAGGCCAGCGGGGTCAGCGTGTCGCCGCGCGACGTGGTGGCCGCGTGCCTGCCGGACCCGGCCACGCTCGGGGACAAGATGACCGGCCTGACCTGCGCGGGTACCTGGGTGACCGGAACCGGCACCGACGGCGCGCCGCGCGAGGTCTACCTCTACCACGTGGTCGACAACGCCTGGTGCATGGCCGAGTACGGGTCGCAGGCGGTGGTCTGGCAGACCGCGATCAACCCGGTGGCCGCGCTGGAGCTGATCGAGTCCGGCGCCTGGTCCGGCTCCGGCGTACTCGGTCCCGAGGCGCTGCCGCC
>JASHVM010000201.1:0-4589 GCA_030044595.1 Streptosporangiaceae bacterium | reverse complement strand
CGGACGGGCAGGCCCGCGGGCCGACGGCGCCCTGGCGAAGCGGATGCGCCTGGGCGGGCGCGGCGGGATGTCGCTGGCGGGCCGGACCGCGCCTACGGCGGCCCGGATGTGCGCGGGCGTCGTGCCGCAGCAGCCGCCGACCAGCGACACTCCGGCCTCCGCGAAGCGAAGGAAGTACCGGGCGAAGTAGCTGCCGTCGACGCTGAATTCGAAGCTACGCGGGCCGGTCCGGCGCGGCTGACCCGCGTTGGGCTGGGCGCTGACCGGGACCGAGGTGTACCGCACGAGGTCTTCGGCCACGGTGAGCATCCGCTGCGGGCCGATGGTGCAGTTGGTGCCGAGCATCGCCACCGGCAGGCCGGATAGCACCGTCGCGACCTCGCGCGGTGTCTCACCGCCGAGCGTGTACGCGTCGTCGGCGAAGGTTGCCTGCGCGACGATGGGCACGTCGCAGAGGTCGCTGGCCACCGAGACCGCCTCGACCAGCTCGTCCAGGTACCCGAACGTCTCCAGGATGAGGATGTCGACGCCGCGGCCGGCCATCAGGGCGCGGACCTGCTCGCCGATCACCTCCATGCGCTCGGCGGAGCCGATCCGGCGCCGCTGCAGCGCGGTAACCGCGGGCGACACCGACCCGGCCACCAGGACCTCGCGGTCGCACCGGTCCTGCGCCTCGCGGGCGATCCGGACCCCGGCGCGGTTGATCTCGTCTACCTTCTCGGGAAACCCGTGATCACCGAGCCAGAGCCGGTTGGCCCCGAAGGTGTTGGTCTGGATGACGTCCGCGCCGGCCGACAGGTAGCTCTCGTGGATCGTGCTGACCAGGCCCGGATCGGACAGGTTGAGCTCAGGCAGCGAACGGTCCAGCGCGGCGCCCGCCGCGTGCAGCATCGTCCCCATCGCGCCATCGCAGACCAGGACACGCTGGCCGAGCAGCAACGGGGCCCGGGTCCGCTCGGGGGCGGTCACGGCTCGTCCCCGAGGGCGTCGAGGATCTCCAGCGCCACCTGCGCGATGAGCCGGTCGGTGTAGTTGTCCAGCCGCAGGCCGGTGATCTCCTCGATGCGCTTGACCCGGTAGGCCACCGTGTTCGGGTGGACGTGCAGGATGCGGGAGGCCCGCTGCGGGCTGTTGTTCTCCCTGAAGTAGCAGGCCAGCGTGGTCAGGTACTCCGACTTGTGCTCCTGTTCGTGCATGCTGAGCTTGCCGAGCACGTCCGCGGCGAAGGACCTCAGCTCGGCCAGGTCGGGAACCTGGAGCAGCAGCCGCAGGATGCCCAGGTCGCCGAACGCCGAGACGGTGCCGGCCCGCCCGAGCCGCCGCAGCGTCTGGGTGGTGCGCTGCGCCTGCGCGTAAGACCGGGCGACTTCCCGCGGGTCGCGGCAGGTTCCGCCGATGCCGATGACCACCTTCGCGGCGGGGAACAGCTCCCCCAGCCGGGCCAGGCAGGCCACGGCGAGCCGGCGCGCGTCCATCGCGGCGGGTCCTTGATCGCCGGGCGTCGCGGTCACGATCACGACCTCGGACTCGCGGGCCGAGATGATCGCGTCGGGAGCGCGGGTGGCGACGAAATGCTCGATGCTCTCCCAGATCCGCTGGCGCTGCACGGCGGCGTCCCCGGGGTTGAGCGCGGGGGCCGGCAGGTCGAACGCGATCGCCATGACGTTGTGATCGCGGGCCGGGTCGTAGCCGAGGTGCGCGGCCCAGCGGCTCGTGTCGGCGTGGTCGCGGCCGCGGCCCAGCAGCAGGCCCTCCACCAGGTCGTCGCGGACGCGGCGGGCGGCCGCGGCGACCACGCGTTCCCGGCCGAGGATGACCCCGCAGATGGTGGCCGCGTGCTCGGTCACCAGCAGGCTCATGTCCTCGCCGAAGATGTTTTCCGCCGGGTCGATCGTGATCAGGTACGACGGGACCTCGTCCCCCACCAGGATCGGAGCCACGATGACGGCCGGCATGCCACCGACGTTCGGCAGCCGGAGCGCGCGCTGGCTCAGCCGGGACGCTCGCAGCACCTGGCCGAGCCTGGGGTGGACCACATGCTCCCGTACCGCCGCGGCCGCCTTCTCCGCCGAGATGCCCGGCGCCGCCGCGGTCAGCACGTCCATGAGCTGGGTGACCACCGCGACGGTCGCGGCCATTCGATCGGAGATGAGCTGGACCACTCCGGCCAGGTCGGCGTCTTGCAGGGCGAGCCCGGACAGGTACCGGTAGACGGTGACGAGCTCGCGCAGGGCGGCGTTCTCGCGGTCAAGCCGCGAGCTCACCGCGGCACCGGACTCCGACTCGGCCCGGTCGCCGTCGCCTGCCAGCGCAGGCGACCAGTCAGGTAGCGCCATGTCCGCGATCATACGGTGATGGTGGGTATCAGGCATTGTGGCAGGCGACAAACCGCGGCCCGGCCCGGTTTGCTCACCTGCCGGAACAGGTCACAATTTGATGACCACCGGTGGCCGCCGGTGGCTGAAGCTTGACAAACCGTGCGTCGGCCGTAGACATTTACATGCACTTTCATACTGAGCCCGATCAGGGCGGACCGGGTTCTGCAGAAGGGGCCGCCGTTGCTCGAATACCGGGACGTGTACGCGGGCGGCCGCCTGGTCGGATCCGGGTCTACCGACGTGATAACGATCGTCAACCCGGCCACCGAAGAGGTCGCGGGCGCCGTGCCGTCGATGGTCGAGCGGGACGTCGATACCGCCGTGGCCGCGGCGAGGCAGGCGTTCGACGCGGGCACGTGGGCGCTGGCCAGCGCCGCGGACCGGGCCGCGGCCATGGACCGCCTGGCCGCGGCGATAGAGGCGAGGGCCGAGGACACCGCCCGCCTGGTGACGGCGGAGATGGGCATGCCGATCACCCTTTCCCGGCGGAGCAACGTGTCGGTCCCGTGCGCGATCATCCGTTACTACGCGGCGCTGGCCCGGGATCTGTCGACCGAGGAGATCCGCGAGGCGATCAGCTTCGCGGGCCGGACCATGGTCCGGCGCGAGCCGGCCGGGGTCGCGGCCGTGATCGCGTCCTGGAGCTACCCGCTCATCCTGGCGTTCTGCCAGCTCGCTCCGGCCCTGGCGGCAGGCTGCACGGTAGTACTCAAGCCCGCGGCGGAAACCTCGCTGTCCGCGTACATCCTGGCCGAGGCCTTCGAGGCGGCCGAGTTCCCGCCCGGCGTCTTCAACCTGGTCACCGGGACCGCCGAGGTGGGCGAGATGCTGGCCGCGCACCCGGGGGTGGATATCGTGGCCGTCGCCGGGCCGACGTCGGCCGGCCGGAGGATCGCCGCGATCTGCGGACAGACCCTGAAGCCGGTGACCCTGGAGCTGGGCGGGAAATCCGCGGCGATCGTGCTCGATGACGTCGACCTGAACGCCACCGCGGTGGCGCTCGGCTCGCTCTGCTTCGCCAACTCCGGGCAGGCCTGCTTCACCATGTCCCGGGTGCTGGCCCCGCGGACCAGGTACGACGAGGCGGTTTCCGCGCTCGCTTATCAGGCGTCGCTGCTGGTCGTGGGCGATCCGCTGGACGAGGACACGACCATGGGACCGCTGGCCAACCCGCGGCAGCGCTCGAGCGTGGAGTCATGCGTCACCGCGGGGATCACCGAGGGCGCGCGCGTGGTGGCGGGCGGCCGCCGCCCGGCCACGCCGGTGCGGGGCTACTACTACGAGCCCACCGTGTTCGCCGGGGCGACAGCCGGGATGGCCATCGCCCGGGATGAGATCTGCGGTCCGGTGGTCAGCGTGATCCCTTACGACGACGAGTCCGAGGCAGTGGCCATCGCCAACGACTCCTCCTACGGGCTGGCCGGGAGCGTATGGACCGATGACCCCGAGCGCGGCCTGAAGATCGCTCGCCGCGCGCGGGTCGGGACGTTCGGGGTGAACCTGTACGTACCTGATATCGGCGCGCCGTGGGGGGGCCGCAAGGCGAGCGGGATGGGCAGCATCTACGGCCCGGAGGGACTCGACACCTACCTGGCCACCAAGGCGGTGTTCCTGCCCGCCTGAGACCCGTGGTGTCTGGTCACGACGGCATTGGCACGCGGGGTTCGTCCACGGGGTCGAGGATGTCCGCCTCGGGGATGACGCGCATTTGATCCTCGAGCACGACGACGAGAGACCGTCGATGGTCCACGATTGGATCCATGAACGAAACCCAGCCCGGCGGGCGGACGGCCTGCCTCGCTGACCGACGGCGCTTGGGGACGTGATGCGGGCCCATGCCGCGGTCCTCGCCGCCGCCCATGCGGGGGCACACTTTGGCGGCGGATTCCTCATCCTCATCGTGCTCGTAGTGGGCAGCCTGGTCTTCTTCGTCGGGCGCGCGAGGAACCGGCAGGGCGGTCAAACCCGCGACGAGGAGTGGCGCGTGCCCCCGGACCGGCAGGCCGGGGAGGCTCGCGTGCCCCCGGACCGGCAGGCTGCGGGGGTTACGGGGGCGCCCGGGGCGCGTCCGGCCACGCCTGAGGCACGTCCGGTCACGCCTGAGGCGCGTCCGGGCACACCTGAGGCGCGTCCGGGCACACCTGAGGCACGTCCGGTGACGCGCGGGGCGCATCCGATCGCGGTCGAGCCGCCAGCCCCGCGGAGGGCTCG
>JASHVM010000200.1:0-7905 GCA_030044595.1 Streptosporangiaceae bacterium | reverse complement strand
GCCAGACCGCGGATGGTGCCGGTTCCCGTTACGGTCAGCGCTTCCGCGCCCAGTTCGCACCGCGCACCCATCCGGGTCAGCACGTCCAGGATCTGCTCCGCCGCCTGCAGGCTGTCCCGCGGCCAGCCCGGCACGGTGATCGTTCCCCCGGTCACCAGCGCCGCGGCCAGGAAGGGAACCGCGTTGGACAGGTCGGGTTCCACCGTGAACGCTCCCAGGTCCAGCCGCCCCGGGCGCACCCGCCAGGTGTCCGGCCGTCCCCGGGACCCGCCCGCGCCGGACCCGGCGCTGACGTGGGCGCCGGCGGCCCGGAGCATCCGGACCGTCATGGCGATGTGCGGCGCCGAGGGCACCGGCGGCCCCTCGTGCCGGACCTCGATGCCCTCGTCGAACCGGGGTGCCGCGAGCAGCAGCCCCGAGACCAGCTGCGACGAACCTGAGGCGTCGAGCGTGACGGTGCCGCCGCGGACCGCGCCGTGACCGAGCACGGTGAACGGGACCGCGCCCCGGCCGCCGTGGTCGATGCGCGCGCCGAGTTCGGCCAGCGCGGCCAGCATCGGCCCGACCGGCCGCTGCCTGGCCCGCGCGTCCCCGTCGAACTGAACCGCCGCCGAGGTCAGCGCCGCGACCGCGGGCAGGAACCGCATGACCGTGCCGGCGTTACCCACGTCGACGCCGACCCGCGAGCCGGGTGGCGGCTGCCCGGGGGTGACCCGCCAGCTCGCCGCGAGTCCGGCTGGCGCGGCGTCGGTGACCCGGGTTCCCAGCGCCCGCAGCGCGCCGGCGGCCAGCAGGGTGTCCCGGGCGCGCAGCGGGTTCGCGATCGAGGCCGGCCGGTCGCCGAGCGCGGCCAGGACGAGGGCGCGGTTGGTGATGGACTTCGATCCGGGCAGCCGGATACGCCCGCTGACCGGGCTGGCCGCGGCGGGAGCGGGCCAGGTCCGGTCCTGGTCGTGGTCGGCGTGCATACGGCTGAGCGTACTGTGTCGACCCGGGCAGACGACCCTCCTGTACCCCCCGCCGGAACTCCTGGGGATCCATTCCCCAGGCCCCCCGCGGGGGTTTGGCGGAGCCGAATACCGGTTATGAAATGCCAATCCCCGCTAAACGGGACGTGTCCGGATGGCATTCACCAAGGGAAGTTTGCATGTGCGGTCGGTTCGTGTCGGCGCGCAAGCGCCTCGAACTCCTCGAGGAGTTCGAAATCGAGCGCGACCGCGTGGCTGACGGACCTGATCCCGAGCCGGACCCGGACTACAACGTCGCGCCGACCAAGCGGGTGTACGCGGTGATGGAGCGGCGTCCCGGCGACCACGAGCCGCCAGGACGTGAACTGCGCGTGGTGCGCTGGGGCCTGGTTCCCTCCTGGGCCAAGGACGCCTCGGGCGCCGGCAGGCTCATCAACGCGCGGGCCGAGACCGTCGCGGTCAAGCCCGCGTTCAGGCGTGCCTTCGCCAGGCGCCGCTGCATCCTTCCCGCCGACGGCTACTACGAGTGGCAGGCCGTAACCGAGCAGGGCAAACAGCGCAAGCAGCCGTACTACATTTACCGCCACGACGGTGCCGCGCTTGCCTTCGCCGGAGTCTACGAACTCTGGCGAGATGAGGCGCTGCCCGCTGATCATGAACGCGCCTGGCTGTGGACGGCCGCGATCATCACGACCCAGGCGACCGACGACGTCGGCCAGATCCACGACCGGATGCCCATGGTGATAACGCGCGATCACTGGGCTGACTGGCTCGACCCGGACAACTCCGAACCAAGCCAGCTTCAAGCGACGATGCTGCCCGCGATGGCAGGCGGCCTGACGTCACACCCCGTATCAACGGCTGTCAACTTCGTGCGGAACAACGGACCCGAGCTGATCGTGCCGCTCCCGCCCCCGGCTTCCGCCGACAAGGAGAAGCCGCCCGGCGAGTTGTTCTGAGTCCGCGGCACGCGGCTGCGGCTCACCCGAGCCCGGGCTGCGGTTCGCACGCGGACGGGAGGCGAGGACACCAGTGGAAACTACCGTCGCCCGTAAGCGCCTTGAGGAGATGCGCGACGAACTTGACCGGTCGATCGCCATCCTGCAGGGCGAACGCCCCGCGCCGCTGGCCGGCGAGGGGTACCCGCACGACTCCGCCGATGCCGGCTCCACTTTGTCCGAGACCGATCGCACCGAGGCGATCCTCGACTCGGCCCGCAGCCAGCGAGCCGAGGTGCTCGCCGCGCTGGCCCGCATCGACGACAACTCGTACGGCCGCTGCGTCGACTGCGGGGTCGAGATCGCCGAGGGTCGGCTCGACGCGCGGCCGGACGCCGCCCGCTGTGTTAACTGCCAGGCCAAGCGGGCCCGGCGGCGCTAATCTCCCGTCCCAGGAACTCTGACCACCAGCTCCCGGTCAGCCGTTCACCTGCGGCTGGCTCACGATAAGCGACCGGAGCTGCCGCGTCACGGAATGACGGACCGCGCCGCCGTGTTGAACGCGGCATGGCAGTCGCCTCGCCGCCTCGCGGCATGCTGAAGCTAGTCTCCGATTCGGGCGCGGTATCCTCCCGCTCATACGGTCTGCAGGTTCGCAGCCCGGTTCCGTACTACCCCGAGGGGGTGGGTCCCGTTCCGGAGACAGTGGGTCCGGAGACGCTCGAAGAGCGCGATCAGCGCTTCGAGCAGGAGGTGCTGCCCTACCTGGATCAGTTGTACTCCGCGGCGCTCCGGATGACTCGCAATCCAGCGGACGCGGAAGACCTGGTGCAGGAGACGTTCGCCAAGGCGTACGCCTCTTTCCATCAGTTCCAGCGGGGTACGAACCTGAAGGCGTGGCTGTTCCGGATCCTGACCAACACCTTTATCAACACCTACCGCAAGCGCCAGCGTGAGCCGCAGCGGTCGGGCGCGGAGGACGTCGAGGACTGGCAGCTGGCGCGGGCGGCGTCGCATACGTCAGGGGGATTGAAGTCGGCCGAAGCGGAGGCACTGGAACGGCTGCCTGATTCGGACATCAAGGAGGCGCTCCAGGCGCTTCCCGAGGAATTCAGGATCGCGGTCTACCTGGCCGACGTCGAGGGATTCGCGTACAAGGAGATCGCGGACATCATGGAAACGCCGATTGGCACCGTGATGTCACGTTTGCACCGTGGACGGCGTCAGCTGCGGGAACTGCTCCAGGATTACGCGGCGGAACGCGGATTGGCAAGGACCGGCTCCGACGCCTCCTTGCCGGGGGAGGAAGCGCAATGAGCTGCGGAAAGCCGCATGAGACGCCGTGTACCGAGGTGCTGGACCGGGTCTACGGTTACCTGGACGGCGAACTTGACAACATCGACTGCGCGAAGATCCGCCAGCACTTGGAGGAATGCGGCCCCTGCTTGCGGGAGTACGGCCTCGAGGAAGCGGTTAAGCGCCTCGTGCACAAGCACTGCGGCTGCGACCCGGCGCCGGCGGACCTGCGGGAGAAAATTCTCGTCCGCATCAGAGAAGTCCGGGCGACCATCGAGTTTGCTGAGTAACAAGTCCGGGCGACCATCGAGTTCGCTGAGTACAACGCTCTATCATGCATCACCCAAAGCGACCCGATTTGCCAGATGTGTGGCAATTGCGCCGGATGTGCCGCCTCTGATCGCCCATTGTGACTATCGCGCTCACGGTTTGCTCACAACGAGATTTGGGTCTGCGACAAGTGTTGTCGCCACGTTATCCTTGACCTCGGACAATATTGCTGAGCTGTAGGTAGTGGGATGTTTAGGGAGGTCAGCTCATGCGTCCATCCGGCGGAATAACCCCTGCCGCGGGTGAGGTGACAGCGGACCCGGGCTGGGCGATTGCCCTGCCCGGGAGCACGTGGGGGTAGGGGTATTGGAGCACGGTTCGCGTCTCACGCTCCTGGCGGTGAAGGGGGGAGGTTCGGCTAGGCTCTCGTGGCCCGCGCGGCTGTACGTCGGCGCCGTGGTCGCCGCCGCCGTTACGGTGATCGTCCGCGGCCCGTTCGGCGGTATCGCCTGGTGGCGCGAGGTCGTCGTCCTCGGTCTGCTGGTCGTGGTCTTCGAGTCGACCGCGACGGTGCTTCGTCCGAGGGAACTCGCGTGGTCGCCCAATTCCTCCGCCACCCTGGCCGCCGCCGTCCTGGTGGGACCGGTCGGCGCGGCCCTGGTGGGCGCTTGCACCGTATTCGGACTGCGACGCGGTCCCTCGCCGGCCCAGCGCGCCTTCAATACGGGCATGATGGCCCTGTCCGCCTACCTGGCCGGCCAGGCGTTTGTCGCCCTGGGCGGGCAGGTCGGCGTACCCGACGCCACCTCGTTCCCGGACGTCATCGGGCCGTTCGTGGTCGCGGCCGCCGTGCACGTGGTCACGAACCACGTGCTCCTCGCGGGCGTCCTCTGGCTGACCAGCCACCCTGATTCCTCCGGCCGCCGTGCCCCGCTGGGCGTGAGCCTCAAGCTGATCGCGTCCGATCTCGGATACGGGGCGTTCGGCCTGCTCATCGCGGCGCTGTGGAGCGTGGTCGGGCTCTTCGCGCCGGTCTTGGTGCTGATCCCGCTGTTCGTCGCGCGCTGGGCCGTGGCGCAGATCGCGGAGCAGCAGCGCTCCTACGAAGCCACCGTGGGCGCGCTGTGCCAGGCGGTCGAGACCAAGGACCTCTACACCCGCGGTCACAGCGAGCGGGTCTCTCGCGGGTCGGTCATGATCGCGCGTGAGATCGGCCTGCGGGGCGCGCGGGTCGAGGCCATCAGGTACGCCGGGATGCTGCATGACGTCGGCAAGCTCGGCGTGCCCACGAACGTGCTGCAGAAGACGGGAAAGCTGACCGAGGAGGAATACGCGGCGATCCAGCTCCACCCGATGCGCGGGCTCGACATCCTCAGGGAGATCGGGTTCCTCGACGAGGCGCTGGCCGGGATCAAGCATCATCACGAAAGGATTGACGGCCGCGGCTATCCGATGGGCCTGGCCGGCGACGAGATCCCCGAGTTCGCCAGGATGCTGGCGGTCGCCGACGCCTTCGACTCGATGACGTCCACCCGGTCCTACCGCGGGGCCCGCCCGGTCGACGAGGCGATCGAGGAGCTGAACAGATGGTCGGGTACGCAGTTCGACCCGGCGTTCGTGGCTGCGTTCGTGGCCGCCATCAGGCGTGAAGGCTGGCATCGTCGCGAGGCGGCCGTTCTGGCCGCCGATGAGCTGCCCGTGATCACGGCCCGCGACCACGACGACCCAGGTGCGCCGCTGCCGGCCATCGCCGGCGAGGAGCGCAGCTCACATCGCAGCAACGCGAACTTGGACTGAAGGCTCAGCCTCTGATGACCGAACGACGACTCGAGCTCCGCGGGTTTCCCTGGCAGGTGAGGGATTCCGCCCTGCTGCTGCTCGTGGTGGCGGCCGGCGTGGTGCTCGTCGCCTCGGTGGCGCAGACCGCAGTGGCGGGCCTGCGGGATCCGCACATCGCGCTGGCGTTCGGCGTGCTGATCGCGTTCGGCGAGGTCCTCCGGCTGAACCTGCCGGGTGACCGCGAGTCGGCCCCGATCGGCTTGGCCGGGGCGCTCGCCTACGCCCTGCTCATCCGGGTCGGGGTCCACCCGGTCCACTACAGCGCCGAGCAGGTCGTGACCGTCACCGCCATCGGCATGATCGTCGGAGCGCTGCCGCACCTGGCCGTGGGCCGCCCGGCCAAGCTGAGCGGAATGGCCTCGCGCCTGCTCTGCGTGGCGTGCGTCGCCTTCATCTTCCGTCCGCTCGCCGGGAACAGCGCCGTGGCCACCCACTGGGGGCTCGCGTTCTCGCTGATGACGTCCCTGGTCGTACTCGCCCTGCTGCTCGAGACGGTGCTGGAGGCGCTGGTGCGGGTGGACGAGCAGCGCGCCAGGTTCGGTGTGGCGCTGGTGGACGAGATGCGCGTCCAGCTGCCGCTGGGCGCGGCGGTCGGGGCGTCGGCCCTGCTCATCGCGTTCGCCGCCGAGGTCATGGGGCTGGCCGCGCTGGCCACCTTTACCGCCCCGCTGCTCGTCACGCAGGTCGCGTTCCGCCGCTACGCCGGTATCCGGGCCACTTACCTGCAGACCGTGCGCGCGCTGGCCAAGGTCACCGAGATCGGCGACTACGTGGACACCGGCCACTCCGAGCGGGTGAGCAGGCTCGCGGTCGCCGTCGGCCGCGAGCTCGGCATCCACGAGCCCGAGCTGCTCGAGCTCGAGTACGCCGCGCTCATGCACGACATCGGCCAGCTCTCGCTGCACGATCCGATCCCCGGCGGAGCCACGGTCCTGGTCTCCCGCCAGGACCAGCAGCGCATCGCCGAGCTGGGCGCCGACGTGATCCAGCAGGCGCACGTCCTGGGCTCGGTGGCCGAGATCGTCCGCAGGCAACACGAGCCCTACCGGAGCCTTGAGGTGGCGCATGAAGGCTACCGGGGGCGTCCGGCTCCCGCGGGTCGCCCGGATCACGCCGTGGGCGAGTCCCCGGGGCCGCCGTTGAGCAGCCGCATCATCAAGGCCGCCAACGCGTTCGACGACCTGGTGGGCAGCTCGCTGGATCCCGCCCGCGCCGCCGCGGCCGTGCAGCAGCTCCGGCTGGACACGGCCAGCGAGTACGACCCGGACACGGTCGAGGCCCTGGGCCGGGTGGTGAGCCGCCGGTCCATCATCCAGCTCTGACCGCCAGTAGGCTGGCCTAATGCTCGATTCGGTGCTTGTCGCCAACCGCGCCGAGATCGCCAGGCGGGTGATCCGGACGGCCCGCCAGATGGGGATCAGGGCCGTCGCGGTGTATTCGGACGCCGACGCGGATCTGCCGTACGTCCGCGAGGCAGACGAAGCGGTCCGCATCGGCCCGGCCCCGCCCGCCCAGAGCTACCTGGACGCCGCGGCGGTTATCGACGCGGCTCGCAAGACCGCGGCGTCCGCGGTTCACCCGGGCTACGGTTTCCTCGCCGAGAACGCGGACTTCGCCCGTCAGGTCCTGGCCGCCGGGCTGACCTGGGTCGGCCCCGATCCGGCCGCGATCGAGCAGATGGGTGACAAGATCCGGGCCAGGAACCTGATGGAGCGCGCGGGCGTGCCGGTCTCGCCGGGCAGCCGCGAACCGGTCGGCGACGTGGCCGCGGCCGTCGCCGAGGCCAACCGGATCGGCTATCCCGTCATGGTCAAGGCGGCGGCCGGCGGCGGCGGGATCGGCATGGGCGCGGCGGCCAACCCCTCCGATCTTCGCGCCGCGTTCGAGACGGCCCGGTCGCGTGCCGAGCGGTTCTTCGGCTCTCCGGAGATCTTGATCGAGCGCTACGTCGCGCACGCCCGCCACGTCGAGGTGCAGATCCTGGGCCTGGCCGACGGGCGGGTGCTCGCGCTGGGCGAGCGTGACTGCTCGGTGCAGCGGCGTCATCAGAAGGTAGCCGAGGAAACGCCGTCACCGGGGGTGTCCGCCGGGCTGCGCGAGCGGATGCTGGCCGCCGCCGTCCGGGCCGGGCAGGCGGTGGGGTACCGGGGCGCCGGGACCGTCGAGTGCCTGGTCGAGGCCGGCACCGACTCGTTCGTCTTCCTGGAGATGAACACCCGGCTGCAGGTCGAGCACCCCGTCACCGAGCTTGTCACCGGTATCGACCTGGTGGAGCAGCAGTTCCTCATCGCCGCGGGCCAGCCGCCCTCGTTCGACCCCGCCGCGGTCAGCTCATCCGGGCACGCGCTCGAGCTGCGCGTCTACGCCGAGGATCCGGTCCGGTTCCTGCCCGGGCCGGGCCAGATCACCACGTGGGAAGAACCCTCGGGCGCGGGCATCAGGGTGGACGCCGGCTACCAGGCAGGCAACACCGTGACGCCGTTCTACGACCCGCTGCTGGCCAAGCTCTGCGTCCACGGCGCCGACCGCGGGCAGGCCCTGACCCGGGCCAGGGACGCCGTGGCCGCCTTCCGCATCGCGGGCCCGAAGACCAA
>JASHVM010000199.1:0-4172 GCA_030044595.1 Streptosporangiaceae bacterium | reverse complement strand
CCGGTGCGCCCGTCACCCCGGGTGGCGGCCCTGACCAGCGCGCCGTCCCGGTAGACGAGGTCGATCGCCAGCCCGTCGATCTTCAGCTCGCACAGGTAAGGGCCGGCGCCGCCGAGCCGGGTGGCGCGGTCCGCCCACGCGCCCAGGTCCTCATCGGTGAAGACGTTGTCCAGGCTGAGCAGCCGTTCCAGATGCTCGACGGGGGTGAACAGGGTGGACACGGTCCCGTGCACGGTCTGGGTGGGCGAATCCGGCGTCCGCAGGTCCGGGTACCGCTCCTCGAGCGCGCGCAGCTCGCGCATCTTGGTGTCGTACTCGATGTCGGAGATGGTCGGCGAGTCGAGGACGTAGTAGCGGTGATCAGCCTCGGTGATCTCCAGGCTCAGGTCTGCGTGGCGCCGACGAGCGTCGGCGGGTGCGGCCTCAGGCGCCGCGGCCGCGCCGTGGCCTGGGTCGGGCGTGCCCGCGTCGTTGTCGCTCACCTGCGTCAGCCCCCTGTCTCCTCGATCAGCTCAGGCAGCAGGCCTGCCGCCTCCCGGCACCGGGCCAGCGCGGCGCGGGCTTGAGCCGGAGCCGTACCAGCCAGGCCGCAAGCCGGCGTGATCACCGCCTGCTCCGCGCAGGTGGCCGGCGGCAGGCCCAGCCGCTGCCACAGCCGGATGACCCGCTCGGCCGTCTCACGGGCTCCGCCAGCCTCGCTCGCGGCGGCGGAGATCGCCCCGGTCAGGATGCCCATCCCGGCTTCGGCGGCCTCGGCCACGCCGTCCTCTTCCCCGCGCCGTAGCCGGCTGAGGTCGAAGGCCACGGCGTCGGCTCCCGCCGCCCTGATTATCCCGAACGGGACCGTGGTGGCACAGCAGTGCACGGCCGTGTACGCGCGGGTGCCCGCGAGCACCTGGCCCAGCCTGTCCTGCAGCGGGCCGTCCTCGATCGCGGCGAGCCGCGAGAGCCCGCTCGCGGTCGGCACCGCGCCTGCGGCCACGGCCGGGAGGGCGGGCTCGTCGAACTGGACCACCAGATCTGCCCCCGGCACTCGCTTGGCGACCTCGGCGACGTGCGCGGCCGCGCCTTCGGCCAGGGATGCGGTCAGGTCGGCCACTGCGCCCGGATCGGCGAGAACCATGTTCATCGTGCGCGGCAGTTCCATCGTGGCGGCGAGCGTCCAGGGCCCGCAGAGCTGAATCTTGACCGGCCCGCGGAAGCCCTGGAGCACCTCCTCGAGCACGTCCAGGTCCGAGGACAGCATGGCTCTGGCCCGGGCCAGGTCACGTCCGGGACGCTCGGCCAGCCGCCAGCCGCGCGGCGTCACCTCGGCGGGCATGTCGACCAGCAGCGCGGCGGTACGCCCGGTCAGGTCCGCGCCGGGCCCGCGAGCAGGCAGCTCGGGCAGATGCGGAAAGTCGGGTAGCTCGCCCGCGATGACCCGCATCGCCTCGGCCGGATCGGTCCCCGGCATCGACCCGATCCCGGTCGCGCTGCCCGGCGGCCACGGAAAACGCTGGTTACCCACCCTGCCGAGCCTATCCGGCCGAGGCACCGACTACCGGCGTCGCCGGAGCCCGGGCGTCCACGGGCCAGGTCAGATCCTGCTCAGGCTCCTGATGACGACGAAGGCGATGACCGCGAGGATGATCAGCACTGGGAGCACGTCGTGCCCGAAGTCGTGGCCGATGCGGGCCGCGAGGGTCGTGGTCGGCTCGTTCCAGCCGTACTTCCAGCAGGTCATCCACTGAGAAGGAGTCAGCGCCCGGCTCAGGTGGATCGTGCAGTAAGACGGCTCCGGGCCAGCGGAAGTGGTCACCGGTCTGTCCTTCCCGGCCTGGCGGACCGGCCGTGGGCCATCGCGACCATGAAGACCACCCCGACTATGAGCCCGGTGACGAATACCAGGCCCATCCACATCGCCGCTGCTACCATGATGCGGTCCACGACTGGCCTCCCGCACCTCGCCGACGGTGCCCAGACCGTCGGGTCCTCCTCTGCGGCCCGCCGAGAAACTTGTGCGGACCGTTGCTAGCAGGCCGAGGACCTACTAGCTGGCCATATCATCCAGCCTGCTGGCCTTGGTGGAGTCATTGGTCCAGTCTGGCTGGTATGACATGTTCTGCTGTAACCGAGCAGGTGGATAATCCCAACCTTTCGGCGTCTAGTGGACCGATACCCGAGAGCGGGAGCCCCGAAACAGACTCGACGGACTAATTCCGACGAAGGGTACGATTCCACCCGATCAGGCAAGTCCAGCAGTTGGGATGGCTGGTATGCCGCGCGAGGCACCTAGCGCGAGGCGGGTTCTCAGAGACGCTCGCGGAAGGTGTGAGCGCAGAAACCCGACGATGTGAGCCCGCAAACCCCAGGCGCGTTTCCCGGTTGCACGACGGGCCCGGCCGGCCGCCCGTGATCATGGTGCCGAGCGGCGGTGTCCGCCGCGCTTCGGGACGGGCTCAGACTCCGGCGGATGAATTCTCATGCTTTCGGCTGGGGCTCGTGCTGACCTGGCTGACGGGCTCAGGTCGCCTCCGACCCCGCGGCCTTGGTCCGGCTGACGATGTCAAATTGGCTACTCGCCAACTTGCCAGGTCCCGGCGGCCCTTGCTGCCCCGGCGAAGCAAGGGCCGCAGTACAGGACGGCGCGCTGGCTGCTGCCAGCGACTATTAGCGGACGCCAACCGCCGGCCGGAGGAACTCGGCGTCCAGGTCCCGGCGGGCCAGTCCGACCAGCCGGCGGGTGTTCTTGGACATCCGGTCGGGTGCCTCAACGGCCAGCGTGTAGCGCCGGTCCTCGCGGCGGACCGCCACGGCCACGACCACGATCACCCCGAGCACGATTCCGAAGACGAAGACAGCGGCTGCTGCGATTACGACACCGGTCATGACGACCTCCCGCACTTCCGTCCCGCGGAGTTGCTTCCGCAGGACCCGCTTCCTGCGACCCAGGTCCGGCGAGCTGCCCTCGCCGACCCGGTGCTCGCGGGCCACGGTGTCCCCGTCTGCCCACGATCTGGACGTGTTGTCCGGTACGGCCGGTTGAGTCCGATTGTCCTGCTGTCTGGAGCCAGTTGGCAGATCCTAGTGCATCCAAGCAGCCGAACTGCTAGGATAGATCCTATGTACCCTGCCATTCGAGCCATCCCAACCTTTGGTACCTATCTGGGTGGTACCACGGCTGGCCCCGGAATAAACCGGCAACCGAAAAATATTCCATCCAGTCAGGTGACAAGGATGATCCCGACAGGTGGGATCGCTCTGATCATCGGGTACATAGATGTCGAGGAGGGCTGATGGCGAACCCCATGTATCGGCAGATCGCCGAAGACCTGCGGGCGCAGATCGAGTCCGGAGAACTGGAACCCGGCCAGCAGCTGCGAACCGAGGGCGAACTGCGGGACCACTACGGGGCGTCGCGGAACACCGTCCGCGACGCGATCAAGTGGCTCACCACCCTGGGGCTGGTCGAGACGCGGCCGGGCCAGGGAACCTTCGTGGTCCAGACGATCGATCCCCTCGTGACCACCTTGTCAGGCGATCCCACGCGCGCCGGCGTCACCGAGGGTGCCAGTTACCGATCGGAGGTGACCAAGCGCAACAGGAAGGCAGACAACAGCCCGATCCAACTCGAGATCCAGCAAGCCCCTGAGCCGATCGCCGCAGGGCTGTGGGTCCCGGTTGGCACCGAGGTCATCAGCCGACACGAGAGGCGCTTCATCGACGGAACCCCATGGTCGATGCAAACCTCCTACTACCCGATGGAGTTCGTCGAGCGGGGAGCCAGGCGCCTCATGAGCTCCCAGGACATTCCCGACGGAACCACTCAGTACCTGCGCGAAAGCATCGGCGTCAAGCAGGTCGGTTATCGCGACTGGATCACCGTGCGCGCGCCGAACGCCACCGAGGCAGACTTCTTCAAGCTGTCCCCCGATGGCCGGGTCCCGGTGTACGAGATATTCCGGACCGCCTTCGACGGGAACGCCCAGCCCATGCGGCTGACCGTGACCGTCTACCCGGCGGACCGGAACCAGTTCATCGTGGAGCTCGGGCAGGTTCCGGAAGGCGAGTACGGACCGGAAGCGGACAGCCACACGGCCTGAGCGGGACCCGCTCCGTCGCTACTCCTGTCGGCACGTACTCGCCGCCACCAGCTGTTCCCGCAACCCGCGTCACCGCCCTACATCATC
>JASHVM010000198.1:0-3518 GCA_030044595.1 Streptosporangiaceae bacterium | reverse complement strand
TCAGGACGCTCTCCAGCTCGAACGGCGAGATGCGGTAATCCGATGCCTTGAACACGTCATCGGTCCGCCCGACGTAGGTGATGTAACCATCGGGATCGGACGTGGCGACGTCGCCGGTGTGGTAGTAGCCGCCGCGCATGGCCTCGGCGTCCAGCGCCGGGTCGTCCAGGTAGCCGGTCATCAGGCCCAGCGGGCGCCTGCTCAGGTCCAGGCAGATCTCGCCGTCCCGGCCCGGCTTCCCGCTCACCGGGTCTACCAGCACGACCTGGTACCCGGGCAGCGGCCGGCCCATCGACCCGGGGCGCACCGGCTGCCCGGGCGTGTTGCCGACCTGCGCGGTGGTCTCGGTTTGGCCGAACCCGTCGCGGACCGTGATCCCCCAGGACTTGCGGACCTGCTCGATCACCTCCGGGTTCAGCGGCTCGCCCGCCGCGACGCACTCGCGCAGCCCGGAGACGTTCGCCGTGGCCAGGTCGGACTGGATGAGCATCCGCCACACGGTCGGCGGGGCGCAGAACGTGCTCACCTGGGCGTCACCGAGCGCGCTGAGCAGGCCCGCCGCCGAGAACCGCTGGTAGTTCAGGACCAGGATGGTCGCGCCCGCGTTCCACGGCGCGTACACGTTGCTCCAGGCGTGCTTGGCCCAGCCGGGGGAGGACAGGTTCAGGTGCACGTCGCCCGGCTCGATGCCGATCCAGTACATGGTCGACAGGTGCCCGACCGGGTAGCTGGCGTTGGTGTGCGCGACCAGCTTCGGCTGCGCGGTCGTGCCGGAGGTGAAGTACAGCAGCAGCGGATCGCCGGCCCGGGTGACGCCATCGGGCGTGAACGCGGTGTCGGTGTCGTACGAGCCCGAGTACGCGTGCCAGCTCGCTCCGGTGGGCTCGCCCGGCCCGACCGCTATCCGCGTCCAGTCACCCGGGAGCTGATCGAACTTCGCCGTCTGCTCCACGTCGGTGACGACGTGCCGGACGTGGCCCCGCACCAGCCGGTCGGCGAGGTCGGCCGGCTGCAGCAGCGTCGACGCCGGGATCATCACCGCCCCGAGCTTCATCGCGGCCAGGATGACCTCCCACAACGGCGCCACGTTGCCGAGCATGAGCAGCATCCGGTCGCCCCGCCGGACCCCCAGACCGCGCAGCCAGTTGGCCACCTGCCCCGACCGGGCGGCGAGCTCGGCGTAGCTCAGGCTCGTGTCCTCGTCCTCGGCGAGGATCCGCAGCCCGATCCGGTCCGGGTGCTCGGCCGCGATCACGTCGAACCAGTCCAGCGCCCAGTTGAACTCGTCCAGCCCGGGCCAGGCGAACTCGCGTCGCGCGGCGTCGTAGTCGTCCCGGTAGCGCAGCAGCAGGTCCCGCGCCGACCGGAACGTGGCGGTCGGTGAGGCAGTTTCGGTCATGGGCCTATAGTTGCAGCTCTGCGAGCCGAGCGGGAGGCCTGCCGCCGGGTGACGAACAGGGCCAGCACCCCGCCGCCGGCGCGGGCCAGCCGGACGGACTGACTTAGCGGCGTGCCGCGCAACCGATGCAGGTCGGCGCGGCCGGGCGGGCAGCCAGCCGGTCATCTCCGATGGGCTGCCCGCACCGCTCGCAGACGCCGTAGCGCCCGGACTCCAGCCGGTCCAGCGCCACGTCGATCGCGGCCAGCTGATCCCGCGCCTGCGCCAGCAGCGCGGCCGCGTGCTGCCGCTCGAAGGCCAGCGTCGCGCCCTCCGGATCATGCTCGTCGTCGGTTCCCGCCGAGCCCGCGGCCTCGGCGATGCCGTCGAACTCCCGCTGCAGCGCCGTGATCCGGCGCTGCGCGCGCGCCCGCTCGGCCAGCAGCAGCTCGCGCGCGGTCGCCATGGTCCCGACCCTAACCGCTCCGCTTGATCTCGCCGCGCGGCCGCGTCGCAACCGCGGAGGTCGGCTAGTCCCGGCCGCCGCGGTTGAGCGCGGCCCTGACCGCGCCCACGTGGTTGACCAGCATCAAAGCGAGTACGACGGTCAGGCCCGCCGACAGCGGGAGCCCGCGCCCGCCGCCCGCGTGCTGGCTTCGGCCCGCGGTGAGCATGACCACGAAGACCGCTACGCCGAGCGCGGGCCACGCCAGCAGGACCGCGCTCTTGGGCATCCAGTTCGTGTAGCCGCCGAGTCTGTAGCGCATCGGCAGCTGCGCCCCGGCCGGCAGGGTCACCGCCCCGTAGACGGACAGGCCAACGATCGCGACCAGCAGCACGCCGTCGATGATGAGCTCGAGAACGTTCATGTCAGCTCCTGGGTCACTGGTCGGCCAGGGCGATCGGCGTCGTCGGCGGGGCGAACGTGACCGGCGCGCACGGCCGCCTCTAACCCTGGTCAGTCCGGGGAGGCCGGATGGCCAGCCCGGCGACCTTGCCGTCAGCGTCGAAACGGACCAGCCCCCTGGCGTCCCCGGCCTCGAAATGCAAGGGGACCTCCACGATGATGTCGTCGCCAGCCCGGTAGGCGAACGGCTCGCCCATCCGCTCCAGGCGCCCGAACCGGCCGGCCATGTGCGCCCGGCCGCCGGCCATCCGGTCGGCGTCAAGGACTCTGCGCAGGTTGTCGTCGAACTCGGCGATGAGCTCGTCGTAGCGGCCCTCGTCATGCCAGCTGAGGACCGCAACCGCCCGGTCCGCCGCGTCGGGCGGGACGTCGCGGCTCATCGGCTCGCCGGTACGCGGGTCGATCGGATGGCCGAACCGCTGGAAGGCGGCCTGCCTGCTGGTCCCGAGCACATCACCGATCTCCCTCCAACTGACCCCCGTCGCCCGCGCCCGGTCCACGGCCGCCTGCAGCGCCGCGTCCGCGGCGGCCGACAGCTCCCGGGCCGCCGCCACGGCACCGACGGGCTGCCCGTGCCCGAACTCCTGTATCAGGCGCCGAGCCGCCTCACCGGCCCGCACCGCTGCGGCATGGTCGGCGCGGGACGCGTCGTCCACTACGTCAACATAATCATGACGATCGGCGGTTGTCAAAGACACCTTTACACTACGCGGTCCGCCATCGCCCCGGCGCGCTCGTTTCCGGCGCGCGGCGTCCCGGCACCTCGCGTCGCAGTACCGACGCCGACGCCCCCTTCCTCGCTGGGGTGGCAGCGGACGTCCGCACGCCGCGCAGGCCTCTGGTTCCGTCGCGTCTGCCATGGTCCACCCCGAGTCTTTTTACGTGGGCACGAGCGGTGCCACTTAATTATAAAACGTGGTCTCGCGGGCTGCGCGAGAAAATGGGGTTAGCCGGACGCGGACCCCGCCTCGCCGCGTCTTCAGCTGACCTTCATGTTGGGTGGGTAGCCTGTGCGCCGGGCGACGGAAAGGTCCGCGCGCCTCATAGCTAACCGAGAAGGTTCGTACAGGCGGTTCCGAGTACGCGGCCGCAGGATGAGTTACATGGGCAGCACACACCGGGACGGTATCCACCGCGCCATGGCGGCCAGGGAACAGGGCCGGGCGAAGGTCCGCTCGGCCACCACCACGGTCACCTTGGCCAGCGTGGCGGCGGCGGGCGTGGTAGCCCTGG
>JASHVM010000003.1:0-6069 GCA_030044595.1 Streptosporangiaceae bacterium | reverse complement strand
AGCACTACCTTGCCGGTCTCGGTGTCCACCTCGACGACGGCCACGTGCGTCCCGAACGGGAAGGTCGCGCCGGGCGCGCGGAACACCGCGCGGACAAGCAGCCGCTCGGTCTCGGCCAGGCTGGCCAGCGGGACCGAGACATCCGGATCCCCGGCCACCGCGAACGCGCTGCGCCCCGGGTCGAAGACCAGGTCGGCCGGGTTGGCCTCCAGTTCGTCGGCGGCGCGCTGCCTGGCCACGTCGATCAGCTCCCGCGAGGCCTGCTGAACCGCCGCGCCGCCCTGCTGCAGGCTGCGCGAGCCGCCGGTGCCGCCGCCCTCGGGAATCAGGTCGGTGTCGCCCCACTTCACGGTGATCTTGTCGACCGGGATGCCGAGCTCGTCGCTGGCCAGCATCGCCCACGCGGTGGCGTGGCCCTGGCCGTGCGGCGAGGTTCCGGTGAGGATCGTGGCGCTGCCGTCGGCATGGACCTCGACGGTAGCGTTCTCGCTCGGGCCGCCTTCGCCTGCGCCCAGCCCGGTGATCTCCACGTAGCAGGACAGGCCGATGCCCAGCTGGGCGACGTCGCCGCTGGCCCGCCGCTTGGCCTGCTCCGCCCTGAGGTCCTCGTATCCCGCCGCGGCCAGCGCCACGTCCAGCGCGGCCGCGTAGTCGCCGGTGTCGTATACCGCGCCGAACGCGGTGGTGTGCGGCTCGGTGAACGGGGGCAGCAGGTTCTTCCGGCGCACCTCGGCCGGGTCCACGCCGATCTCAGCGGCGAACAGGTCCAGCGCCCGCTCCACCGCCGCGGTGGCCTCCGGCCGGCCCGCGCCGCGGTAGGCGCCGACCGGCGTGGTGTTGGTCACCACCGACTTCGCCGCCGCCTCGGCGCGGGGGATCGCGTACGGCCCGGGCGCCATCATGATCGTCAGGAAGGGCAGGAACGCGCCGAACCGGGGGTACGCCCCGGAGTCCTGCAGGATCTCCAGCCGGTACGCGCCCACCGTCCCGTCCCGGCCGCCGCCGATGGTGACGGTCTGGCGCTGCGCCCGGCCGTGGGTCATCCCGACCATGTTCTCGTTCCGGCTCTCGACCCAGCGCGCGGGACGGCCGAGCCGCCGGGCCACCCAGCAGACCACCGCGTGCTCCGGGTCGGCGCCGAACTTGGCCCCGAACGCGCCGCCCACGTCCGGCGTGATGACCCTGACCTCGGCCTGGTCCACCCCGAGCATGCCGGCCAGCGCCTCGCGGGTGCCCTGCGCGCCCTGGTTCGGGATCCACGCCGTCAGCCGGCCGTCCTGGCCCCAGGCCGCGGCCGCGGCCCGGACCTCCATCGGCGCCGGAGCGACCCGCTGGTTGACGATGGTGCGGGAGACGACCACCTCGCAGTCGTCGAACAGATCGGCCTGGAACGCGGCCGCGTCACCGAACGAAACCGCGACGTTGGTCCCCGCGGCGGGGAAGAGCAGCGCGGCCTCGTCCCCGGCGGCCTCGGCCGCCTCGACCACCGGCGGCAGCACGTCATAGTCGACGTCCACCAGGTCTACCGCGTCCTCGCCCTGGTAACGGTCCTCGGTCACCACCACCGCGACCGGCTCGCCGACGAACCGGACGACATCCCGGGCCAGCAGCGGCTGGGTCATCTGCGCGTTGATCATGCCCGCCATGGGCGGGGGCACCTCGGCGAGGTCAGCCAGGTCGGCGCCGGCGAACGCGGCGATCACGCCCGGCGCCTCCAGCGCGGCGCTGACGTCGACCGAGAGTATCCGCGCGTGCGCCACCACGGACCGGACGAAATGCACATGGCAGGCCCCGGGCAGCCGCACGTCGTCGGTGTAGATGCCGCCGGTGGTCAGGAAGCGCGGGTCTTCCGTCCGTAGGACCCTGGTCCCCAGAATGCTCACGTCCCTGATCTTGCCCGGTCCGCCGGCCGAGGGTCAAAACTCCACTGCCGTTAAGCCAAGAGCTCCGAACGGAAGATCGGGTACCCTTTCTGCGTTAGCGATGGCGGAGTAGCTCAGTCAGGCAGAGCAAGCGGCTCATAATCGCTGTGTCGCCGGTTCAAGTCCGGCCTCCGCTACACTTGGCCAGTTCCCTTCACGATGAGAAAGGCGCTTCACCGTGGCTGCCACCGATGTCCGGCCGAAGATTACGCTGGCTTGCCAGGAGTGCAGGCGCAGGAACTACATCACCAGGAAGAACCGGCGCAACGACCCGGACCGGCTTGAGCTGAAGAAGTATTGCCCGTGGTGCCGCTGCCACCGGCCCCACCGCGAGACCCGCTAGTGGCGATCAACACCGCGTACATCGGCCGGACCTTCGAGCCGTCCCAGCCGTACGAGGTCAGCCGGGTCAAGATCAGGGAGTTCGCCGACGCGATAGGCGAGCCCAGCCCGCTGTGCCGCGACCGCGCCGCCGCGCAAGCGGCCGGCTACCCGGACGTGATCGCGCCGCCCACGTTCGCGATCGTGGTCAGCTCGGCCGGCAGCGCGCGGGTGACGCACGACCCGGATCTCGGCGTGAACTACGCGATGATCGTGCACGGCGAGCAGAGCTTCACCCACCTCCGTCCGCTGCACGCGGGTGACGTGGTGATCTCGCAATCCACCATCGAGGACATCAGACAGATCGGCAGCATGACCACGCTGACGACCGTCACCGACATCCGGACCGTCGACGGCGAGCACGTGTGCACGGCCCGGTCGACGCTGGTCGAGCGCGGCGCGTAAAGGGGGACCGATGGTACAGGGGACCAGCCCCGGGTACGACCAGACCCCGCCGGGGACCGAGCTCCCGCCCAGGCAGTACCAGGTGACCCGGCGCGACCTGGTGCGGTACGCGGGAGCCTCCGGCGACTTCAACGTGATCCACTGGAACGAGCGCGTCGCCAAGTCCGTGGGCCTGCCCAACGTGATCGCGCACGGCATGCTCACCATGGCCCTGGCGGGCCGGTTCCTCACCGAGTGGGTCGGCGATCCGGGCGCCGTCGCCGAATTCGGCGTCAGGTTCTCCGCGCCGGTGGTCGTGCCCGACGATGACAAGGGCGCCACCGTCGAAGTGGCCGGCACCGTCACCGAACGACTCGACGGCAACCGGGTCGCGGTCGACGTCACCGCCCGGTCGGACGGGACGAAGGTGCTGACGCGCGCCCGCGCCGTCGTGCGCCTGCCGTGAGGCTGGCCGACCACACCACCATCCGCCTGGGCGGACCTGCTCGCCGCGTCGTCCGCGCCGGCACGGAAGAAGACCTCATCGAGGCTGTCCGGGCCGCGGACGCCAGCGGCGAGCCGGTGCTGATCCTGGGCGGCGGCAGCAACCTCGTCGTGGCCGATGAGGGGTTCGACGGTACCGTCATCCAGGTGGCCACCCGGGGCCTGCGCGGCCAAGACGAGCCCGGGACCGTCACCGTCGCTTCCGGTGAGGACTGGGACGCGGTGGTCGCCTGGACCCTCGCCGAGGGCCTGGCCGGCCTGGAGTGCCTGTCCGGCATCCCCGGCCTGGCCGGCGCTACCCCGATCCAGAACGTCGGCGCCTACGGCCAGGAGGTCTCTCAGACCATTACCGAGGTGCGCGCCTACGACCGGGCGAACCAGCGGACCCGCATAATTCCGAACGGCCAGTGCGGATTCGGCTACCGGACCAGCAAGTTCCGCGGAGCGTCGCGGTTCGTGGTGCTGAGCGTGACGTTCCGGCTTGCCCCGCAGCGCCTGTCGGCGCCGGTCCGTTACCCGGAACTGGCCGCCGCGCTCGCCGTGGCAGTCGGCGACCAGGTAGCCAGCGCGGAGGCTCGTTCGGCCGTCTTGGAACTCAGGCGACGCAAGGGAATGGTGATCGATCCCGCCGACCCGGATACGCGCAGCGTCGGCTCGTTCTTCGTCAACCCGGTCCTCGACGGCGCCGCGCTGGCCGCCGTCGAGGCCGCGGCCCGGACTCGCTGCGGGCCGGACGTCCGCGTGCCCCGGTTCGACGCCGGAGGCGGGCTGGTGAAGGTCCCCGCCGCGTGGCTCATCGAGCGGGCCGGCTTCGCCAGGGGGTACGGCCTGGGCGACGGCGCCCGGATCTCCTCCAAGCACACGCTCGCCCTGGTCAACTCGGGATCGGCCACGACGGCCGGGCTCATCGCGCTGGCCCGGCAGATCAGGGACGGCGTGCACGACGCCTTCGGCGTGTCGCTGGCACCCGAACCAGTCCTGGTCGGCGTCACGCTCTAGCGATCACCCCACTGGCACCGTTTAACGGGGTTGATCCGAGCTTCGAGGTTGATTAGGAGGCCTATCGTGTACCGGATCAACCGCAGAACCCGGATCAACCACATTGTCCGTACCACGGTACGCACGGGCCTCAGACGGGAGCCGTGAGGCCGAGGCACCAAGGGCTTCAGCCCCGGCGCACACCCGCCGGGGCTGAAGCGGAGCTGACACCCGGTCGCTAGTGCAGCAGGTCCAGCGTGTTGGTGTTGTCGTCGACGTAGTAGACGCCGCGGTTAGGGCCGGGCCTGACCGCCAGGCCGAACAGAGCGCCCGCGCCGGGCGGGGGACCGCCGGTGGTGTCGAGCTGGCGCACGGCGATCTGGGCGCCGGACGGCGTGACCTCGACCAGGTTCCCGTTGCCGCCGTTGACGGTCAGGATGTCACCGTTGGGGGCGATGACCAGGCCGAGTTCGCCGTTCAGGAAGTGACCCTGGGAGACGGTGAAGCCGCGGCCGGCGCTGCTGCCGCGGAATACCGCGTTGGGGATGGCGGCGATCCTGTTCGCCAGCGTGTCGGCGACGTAAACGATGCCGTGCGCGCCGAGGGCGACGCCGGTGGGGCCGACGACCAGGGCGCTCGAGTTCAGCATCTCAGCGAAGCCGGACCCGATCGTGGTGCTGAACGAGATGAACGGCAGTCCGGCCGGCGGGATGTTGATGACGAGCCGCAGCACCGTGCCCCCGAAGACGGTGCCACCGTTGGCTGCCACCGTGCCGTTCAGCACGTTGGTGACGAACAGGACGGCCTGGTTGCCCAGGTCCAAGGTGCCCATGTCCCAGGGTCCCCTGATGCCTCCGCCGGAGAACGTCTCCCGCACGCGGCCCCACTGGTCCAGCACGATCAGGCAGCCGGGGCCGGAGATCTTGCCGCCCTTGGTGGGCAGCGAGCCGACGATCACCCAGCCGCTGCGCAGCGCCGTGAGCGCGGTGGTCAGGCCCACGCCGCCGGGGCAGCCGGGCAGGTTGCGGTTGATCTTGGCGAACAGCGACACCCCGCCGAACGGCGTGACCTGGACGATCGTGGTCCCCGTGCCCTGCGCGTTGGCCTTGTCGTTGAAGTTGCTGACCAGCACGTTGCCCCGGAACAGCCGCCCGGTGCTACGCGGGACGACCGCCACGCCGTAGGGGTTGACGTCGCCGTTGGACGGCACCGTGGACGCGATCGTGCTGGTGTGATGCAGCGGGCCGACGTAGGCCGGGAACCCGCCCGCGCTGGCGCTCCCGGCCGTCAGGCCGGTGCCTGCGAGCAGGCCGGCCGTGGTGGTGACGATGGCGGCCAGGCCCGCCGCGAATCGTCGTGTTGCTTTCATTTCTATCCCGCTCCCTTCTGGTGGAGAATGTCTCCACTCATGTGCACGTGGCCGGGAGCGGATCGGTTCGCGGCACGCCTGTTGGCGGTTCCCCCGCGGGATCGACCAATGTCGTTCGGGATCTGCGGAATCGCGCTGACGAAGGACCAGTGCCGCGGCCGCCCAGGGAAGGACACGGCTCATCGAGCCCGCGATCATCGGGGGGGGGTAATGGTCAACGGGTCCGATGATCTTCCCGCGCGGCCGCGCGCACTGGCCGTCAATCTCAGCTACGGCTGGCCGCGCGCCCCGGTTCATTCGCCCGGGCGCGCGTAATAAATCGGTAATGACTTCTGCGCTTGGGACCTAGCGGGCGGCGCGGGTAACGGCCACCTTGACCAGGCCGTCGCCGGCCAGCTGGGCGCTGGCGCTGGCGCTAGTGCTGGCGTCGGCGTCGACCTCGCCCACCGGGCGAACGTCCAGGCTCACGGCGAGGGTTTCCGCGGCCACGAACCCGGCGTGCGCGCGGACGGCCGCGGCCGCCGCGCCGTC
>JASHVM010000197.1:0-2609 GCA_030044595.1 Streptosporangiaceae bacterium | reverse complement strand
GACCGCGTGGCCCGCGCTGATCGTGGCGTTCGCGCTGCTCTACGTGCGCGACGGCAAGCGCGCGGCCTGGCGGTTCACCGCGGCGGCGGTCAGCGTGGTCGCGGTCATCGTCGGGCCGTTCGCGGTGCTCAGGCCCGGGGCGCTGGTAAAGAACACGATCTTGTTCCCGCTCGGCCTAGCCAGCGTCAAGTCGCAGGCCGCCAGCCCGCTGCTCGGCCACGTGCTCGCGCAGACCGGCTCCGTCGGTCACACGGTCGTCGTCCTGCTGCTGATAGGTTCCGCGCTCGCCATCGCGGTATCCCTCGTGATCAGGCCGCCCAGGGACGTTCCTGCCGCCACCATCCGGCTGGTCATCGGGCTCTCCGCCATGTTCGTGCTCGCTCCTTCGACCCGGTTCGGCTACTTCATCTATCCCGCCGCCCTGGTGCTGTGGCTGCTCGTCTCGCAGGCCGGGCGCAAGTCCGCCGATCCGGCCCGCGCGCCGGATGTGGCATCGTCCCCGCTTTAGCGGCCGGCCACGCCGTCAGGGCCGTCCTGCAGGCAGACGGCCTCCCCGGGAGCGGGACGGTTAGCTCCTCCGGTCAGCTACTCGGTTCAGATGTCCCAGCCGACCACCGCGATGACCGGCGGAGCCGCCTAACCGCTGGGCGCCGGCACAGCCGCGGCCCGATGGCAGGATTTGCCCGAAGGTTGGCGATCCTGCCACTCGTCACGCGGGATGCCGGCTGGCAGGCTTGAAGATCATGAGCGAGCGGAAGGTGCCTGTGGCCTACGCCCCCGAGGGGCAGCAGGAAGGCGACGGACGGGAAGCGCCACGGTCCGTTCGGACTCAAGAAAAGACGGGATTGGTACGGCGGGCCAGCTTGGGCGCCTGGGTAGCGCTGCTTACCGTGTGGGTCGTGTGGGGGAGTACCTACCTGGCCATCAGGGTGGGCGACCAGACGATCCCGCCGCTGGTACTGGCGTCAGTACGGTTTCTGATCGCCGGCCTGATCATGTTCCCGGTAGCGATGCGAGGCGCGAAGGCCGCGGCCGCGAAGGGCGAGCAGACCGGGCGCGCCGTGCGTTACCGGCCGGGTCGCGCGGAGTGGCTGGGCTGCGCGATCGTGGGCGTCCTGCTGCTGGGCGCCAACGGCGCGGTGTGCGTGGCGGAGACGACGGTGCCCTCCGGGCTCGCCGCCCTGCTCATCGCCACCGTACCGCTGTGGCTGCTGGGCATGGACGCGGTGCTGAACCACGCCCGGCTCGGGCCGGCGCCGGTAACCGGGCTGGTCATCGGGCTGGCCGGGGTCGGCCTGCTATCTGGCCTCGGCGGCGGTAAGGCCGGGGTTTCAGCTTCGGGAGTGGCGATCATCTTGTCCGCGGCGGCGGCCTGGGCGCTGGGTACGATCATGGCCCGGCGGGTCACCACACCGGCCAGCCCGGCGCTGACCAGCGCGATGCAACTCCTCACCGGGGGCGGTGTCCTGCTTGTGCTCGCCGCGGCCACCGGCGAGTTCGGCTCGCTCCGGCTGTCCGCGGTGTCGGGCAGCTCCTGGCTGGCCCTGGGCTACCTGACCGTGGTCGGATCCATCGTGGCGTTCTCCGCGTACGTCGTGGCCGTGAGGCTACTGCCTGTCACCACAGTCGCGACGTACGCTTACATCAACCCGGTGATCGCGGTGCTGCTCGGCACGCTCATCCTGAACGAAAGGCTGACCCCGGCCATGTTCGTCGGCGGCGCCTTTATCGTCGGCGCCGTGGTGCTCGTGGTGCGGCCAAGGAAAATCCGGGGGATGGGTCCACCCCGGTAGCGGGGGTCCCGCGGGCCGCCCCTGGGTCAGCACAGTTACAACAGGCCGGCCAGCAGGACGGCGATGATGCCGGTGATGAACACGCCGTCGAAGGTTCCCGCGCCGCCGATCGACACCACCGGCGCGCCCAGCCGCCGGACCTTCGGCAGGTTGACCAGGTCCGCGCCGACCAAGGTGCCCAGCGTGCCGCCCGCGTACGCGAGCCCGGCGACGGCCGCCGGATGCAGGGCCACGGCGACCAGGGCGGCGAAAATACCGGGCAGCAGCGCCGGGACCGCGATGCCGAGTCCCGGCACCGGCCGCGCCACCAGGTGCACGAGGGCGCCGACGATGACCACGGCGGCCAGCGCCTGCCAGCCGATCCGGTCATGCGCGATCAGGTAGCCGGAGACGAGCACGGGCACCAGCGCGCCCCCCACGTTCACCGCGATGGTCGTGTTCCGCCTGGTCAGCATCGGGACCAGATACCTGACCCCGAATACGCTGACGGCGCGCCGCACCTCGACGAGCTGGTTGCGCAGGCGGGCGACGGGCACGTTCACCGCGCTGCCGACCAGGCTGACGAGCAGGAGCGTCAGCGCCACAGCCGGGCTGATGCCCAGCCGGTCGAAGGCGTAGCTGAAGATGCCGACCTGCAGCAGCGCGACCAGCAGGGCCACGGCCACCAGGCCCGCGAGCAGGAACGGGCCAGCCAGCGGCCAGTAGAGCATCTGCCGCCCACGCCGGCCGCTGCTGCCATCGTGGCGGCCGTCCCAGGCGGCGCGACCGCCCAGCCTTCCCGTATCCCCGAACATGTTCCGCACCTCCGCCGGCGCG
>JASHVM010000196.1:0-4149 GCA_030044595.1 Streptosporangiaceae bacterium | reverse complement strand
GTGGCGGCGGCCATCCCGGCGCCAGGCCGGCCCTTGTTCGAGGCAGCCGCAGCCACCTTCTCCCTGCACTCCCCGGCCAAGGCCACCACCACCATCGACGACCGCGGCCCGCTGCTGCTCATCACGGCCGGCCAGGACCACACGGTCCCCGACGCCATCACCAAATCCACGCTCAGCCAGTACCGCCACCCCCATGCGATCAGCGACCTGTTCCAGTTCCCCGACCGCGGGCACTCGCTGACCATCGACCACGGCTGGCGCGACGTCGCCAGCGCATGCCTGCACTGGCTCTACAAGAACAGCCTGTCATGACAGATCCGATTACCCTCACCGACCACGCCGGAGTCCGGCTCAGGCACGGCAAGCCGACCGTCAACGGCGTTGAGATCCACTATGCGATCGGCGGCGCCGGCGAGCCGGTGTTCTTGCTGCACGGTGTGCCGAAGACCATGTCGTACTGGCGCCACGTCGTGCCGCTGCTGACCCCGCACTACACCGTCGTGGCGGTCGACAATCGGGGTTTCGGCGGCTCCCAGCGCCCCCCCGCCGGCTACGACACCGCCACCATGGCCGGCGACGTCGCCGAGCTGGCCACCCGCCTCGGCTTTGACCGGTTCCGCGTCGCCGGCGAGGACTGGGGCGCGGCCATCGGCTACGCCCTCGCCGCGTTCCACCGTCCCCGGGTCCGGCAGCTGGTGTTCCAGGAGACACTGCTGCCCGGCTTGCCGGCCGGCGAACCGGACCCCTCGCTCGCCCCGGATGACGGCCGCACCGGCTGGCACTTCAGCTTCTTCGGCTTGCCCAACCTGCCCGAGCTGCTGCTGGCCGGGCGGGAACGGCCGTTCTGGACCTACTTCGCCAGGCGCCAGATGTGGGACCCCAGCGCCCTGACCGAGGATGACATCGACGAGATGGTGCACTCGGCCGAGCAGCCGGGCGGCACCCGGGCCATCCTGGAGATGTACCGCGCCCGCCAGATCGACGCCGAACAGAATCGCCCGCAGTACGCCGACCCGATCAGCTGCCCGGTCCTGGCCGTCGGCGGGCAGGCCTACCTCGGGGACCAGGTATCAAGGCAGCTGGCCCAGGTGGCCACCGACGTCCGCGGCGCCGTCATCCCCGCGTCCGGTCACAACATCGCCCTGGAGAACCCCGCCGCCCTGGCCCAGGCCTACCTCGACTTCTTCGCTGGCCGCTGACCGGATCCCGGGCGGAGCCGAGCCACAGTTGCCTCCCGGTGGGAGGGCGTCAAGGGTGCGGCGCGTGGCGTACGGCATGCGCGCCACCAGATGCGTCCAGCTACCGCAGTGACCGGAACGAGGCGCGCATCTCGGCGGCGAACAGGTCCGGCTGTTCCCAAGCGGCGAAGTGGCCGCCCCGGTCGAGCCGGTTGTAGTGGATGAGGTTGCTGGGGTAGGCGCGCTCGGCCCAGCTGCGCGGGGGCTGGTAAAGCTCGTCGGGGAAGACGCTGATGGCATACGGGATCGTGATGGGCTTGGCGTCGAAGAAGTCGGCCTTGTTCTCCCAGTACAGGCGGGCCGAGGACACCCCGGTGTTCGTCAGCCAGTACAGCGTGATGTTGTCCAGGATGTCGTCTCGGGTTAGAGCGCCGTCCGGGGTTCCCTGCAGGGCCTGTTCGACGAGCCCCGGCTGGCCGGTGCCGTCGCCGTGGTCCAGCATGAACGCCGCCAGGTCGGCGGGTGAGTCCGCCAGCCCGTACAGGGTCTGCGGGCGCGTCGTCATGATCTGGGCGTAGGCCACGTGCTTGGCGTAAAAGGTGGCCAGTTGCTCGTAGGCGAGTTTCTCCTCAGCGGACAGGCCCGGCGGCGGCGGGTCGCCGCGCTGGACCGCGGTGTTGATCTCGGCCGGGGCGGTCCCGGGCATGTTGGAGTGAATGCCGAGCAGCTCCGGCGCCGCCTGGATGCCCATCGCCTGGGTGACGGCCGCGCCCCAGTCGCCGCCCTGGGCCACGAACCGGGTGTATCCCAGGCGCTTCATCAGCACGACCCAGGCCCGTGCGGTGCGGACCGGATCCCACCCGGTGGTAGCCGGCTTGGCGGAGAACCCGTACCCCGGCAGGGAGGGAATGACCAGGTGGAACGCGTCGGCCGCGGTCGCGCCGTGCGCGGTGGGATTGGTGAGCGGCTCGATGATCTTCAGCTGCTCGATGATCGAGCCGGGCCACCCGTGGGTAACAATCAGCGGCAGCGCGTCCTGGTGCCGGGAGCGGACGTGGATGAAATGAAAGTCGAGCCCGTCGATCTCGGCCATGAAGTTCGGCAGCGCGTTCAGTTTCGCCTCGCACTTGCCCCAGTCGTAGTCCGTCGCCCAGTAGCGCGTGAGGTCCTGCATCATCGCGAGCGGCACGCCCTGCGAGTCGTCGGTGACCGTCTCGCGCTCGGGCCACCTGGTCGCATTTACGCGCCTGCGCAGGTCGGTGAGTTCCGCCTCGGGGAACCCGACCTCAAACGGGCGAACAGCAGCGTGGTCGCTGCCCGTATGTTCTGCACCTTCGCTAGCAGACATCTACTCCTCCAGAGGTTGCGTCGCGCATCGGGCTACGGCCAGCGGCTCGTCACACAGCGCCTACCCACAGTCCTTCCCTCGCGCGGTTCCTCGCGCACGTGAACTCCTGGTGACGCCCTGCTCGGAGCCAGCGCCCGGCCGCGTTCTCCTAGAGCGCCTCGCCCTCGATACCACTGTCCGTGCCTTCGGCACCTGATGGTCAGCGCTGTCACGACCATCTGGGCGGAGGCCCCGAAGTCGTGAATGTCGCTGGGGACTTAGCTGCCGGGCGTGACCGCATCCAACCGGCGCCGGACCTCCGGCGTGTTCACGCCGAGAGCGCCCAGCAGCGCCGCCGCGGGATCTGGTGGTTGGAGAGTGAGGATCTGGGCCAGCACCTGCTGGGCGGTGACCTGGGTCTTGCGCCGGTTGGGCTTGACCGCTTCCTGAAGCGCTTTCTTTGCCGCGGGCGTCATGCGCGGGCGATCTTTTTGCATGACGGCTCTGATCGTCGGCTTGTTCGGCACGGCGCGCATCGGCAGTGGGGCAGCGTCGGTGCCGGACCCCAGGCCGAGGGCACCCAGGGCTTCGTGATCGAGCGACTCAAGGGCCTGGCGGGCTTGCTGCAGGCTCACGCCCAGCAGGGCTTCGGTCGAGGGATCCTCCAGCAACGCGAGCAAGACGTGATCAGTGCCGGTTCGGCGATCACCTCGGCGGCGAGCCTCCTCGCTGGCCCGCAGGTAGATGGTCCAGGGGTGCAGCACCTCCGGCGCTGCGGATTTGGTGGTCATGATGACTCCTTGTTGTACTTGGCGTGCACGGATTGGCGGGTGATGCCCAAGGCGTCTCCGATCTGCTGCCACGACCAGCCCTTTTCCCGGGCCGACGCGACGTGGCTCGCTTCGACCCGCTCCGCCAGGCGATGCAGCGCCAACGAGGCGCGAAGCCCGATCGCCGGGTCATCCGACGAGAGGTTCACGCTGAGTTCTTCGATGTCCATGCCTGTCAGTCTAGACTGACAGGCATGGAGTGTCAACCCAAACTGACACCGCAGACCGCCGCCCTGGAGTTACCCGGACGGCCAGGTGACGGACGCGATCATCCTGGACCAGAAGGCCGAATCCTCGTTGCCGCAACCGGTTGGATCGTCCCGCGACGGGCGCGGCACGCCGTCGCCCTGGACCGCAACGAGCTCGGCGCCCTCCTGATCGCCGCCGGGCTCGGCTCACCCTCCGAGCATGCGCTGATCTCCCTGCTCGCGCTGAACGGGCTGCGGGTCTCCGAAGCCGTCGGCGCCGACATCGAGCACCTGGGCCAGGACCGCGGCCACCGGACCCTGACCATCACCCGCAAGGGCGGCAAGGCGGTCACCATCCCGCTGGCGCCGCGGACCGCGCGGGTGATCGACCTGGCCGTCGGCGAACGCACAGACGGGCCGGTGTTCCTGGCCGCCGACGGCCGGCGGCTGGACCGGCACGGCGCCGGGCGGATCATCCACAACACCGCCCGCCGCGCCGGGATCGCCAAGACCGTCACGCCCCGCACGCTCAGGCATGCGTTCATCACGGCCGCGCTGGATGCCGGGGTCCCGCTGCGCGACGTCCAACAGGCCGCCTCGCGCTGATCCGACAACTACGATGCGGT
>JASHVM010000018.1:0-12038 GCA_030044595.1 Streptosporangiaceae bacterium | reverse complement strand
GCGTCCGGCCCGTACTCGCCCTGGCCGTAGGCGGGCTGGCGGTAACCGGGTTGACCGTAGGAATCCTGCGGGTAGCCGCCTTGGGTGCCGTACCCGTCGGGGGGGTAAGAACCCTGGCCGTAACCGTCCTGCTGGTAGCCGGTACCGCCCGGGGCAGCCGTCTGGCTGAAGCTGCTCGGGCCGTAATCCTGCTGGCCATAGCCTTGCTGGCCGTAACCCTGCTGGCCGTAACCCTGCTGGCCGTAGCCTTGCTGGCCGTAGCCTTGCTGGCCGTAACCCTGCTGCTCGTAATCCTGCTGGCCGTAGGCATGCTGGCCGTACCCTTGCTGGCCGTAATCCTGCTGGCTGTAACCTTGCTGGCCGTAACCTTGCTGGCCGTAACCTTGCTGCTCGTAATCCTGCTGGCCGTAGCCTTGCTGGCCGTATTCATGCTGGCCGTAGTCTTGCTGGCCGTATTCATGCCGGCCGTAGCCTTGCTGCTCGTAGCCCCGCTGGCCGTTATCCTGCTGGCCGTAGGCATGCTGGCCGTAATCCTGCTGGCCGTAGCCTTGCTGCTCGTAACCCTGCTGGCCGTAGGCATCCTGACCGGGGGAGTCCTGACGGTAGTCCCGAACCGCGCCGGGCTGCTGCCCGTAGCCCTGGTCGGTGTACTGCTGCTCTGCCCGGCTGGGTCCTGATCCGTAGCCCGCTGCCTGGTCGTAGCCGGCGGATTGATCGTAGCCTTGCGCTTGGTCGTAGCCGGGCAGGCCCCTTCGCCCGGCGCGTAGGATTGCCTCGCCGCCCGGCGCGGCGTGGTAGCCGCCGGTCGGCTGGCTCTGCTGGCTCTGCTGGTAGCCCGGATCGTCCGACCCGGATCCTTCGGGCTCCGCGCCCGAATCCCAGCTGCCTGTGGGAGCATCCCAACCACTCATCTGTGCTCAATTCCCTGTCGCTGTGGACGACGACTGCTTGTCCAGCGTCCGAGATCCCGGCGGTGGCGTAAACCGCGCCGGACCAAGGCAATAAGTGGGAGGCTACACAGGAACGGCAATGATCATGGGCAATACGCCCAAAGTCGACATCGCCTCCGGATGCGGCGATACGTGATGGATCCGCAGGCTAACCTGATGGTATCGAACGGGTATGCGATGGGTCCACAAATCACGCCGACGCGGTCACGCAGCCTGGCGCGGACGAGGACACGTTCGGTGCAAGACGTGCCGGGCAGACTCAGGCGGACTTCTCGCGCGGGGTGCGCCGGGTGACGTCCCTCGGCACGATGGTGGGGTTGACGTTCTCGAGCACGGCTTCTCGGGTGATCACGACCCGCTCCACGTCCTTGCGGCTCGGCACCTCGTACATCACCGACAGGAGCACTTCTTCCATGATCGCGCGCAGCCCCCGGGCGCCGGTGCCGCGCAGATTCGCCTGGTCAGCGATGGCTTCCAGCGAGTCGGGCGTGAACTCAAGGTCCACCCCGTCGAGCTCGAACAGCCGCCGGTACTGCTTGACCAGGGCGTTGCGCGGCTCGGTCAGGATCTGGATGAGGGCGTCCCGGTCCAGGTTGTGCACGCTGGTGATGACCGGAAGCCGACCGACGAACTCGGGGATCATGCCAAACTTCAGCAAGTCCTCGGGCATCACGTCGGCAAACTGGTCGGTCGTCGTGTTCGCGTTCCTGACGCGCAGCTTCGCGTTGAATCCCATCCCGTTGTGGCCGGATCGCTGCTCGATGATCTTCTCCAGCCCGGCGAACGCCCCGCCGCAGATGAACAGCACGTTGGTCGTGTCGATCTGGATGAACTCCTGATGCGGGTGCTTGCGCCCGCCCTGCGGCGGGACCGACGCCGTGGTGCCCTCGAGGATCTTCAGCAACGCCTGCTGAACGCCCTCGCCGGAGACGTCGCGGGTAATCGACGGGTTCTCGCTCTTGCGCGCGATCTTGTCGATCTCGTCGATGTAGATGATGCCCGTCTCGGCCTTCTTGACGTCGTAGTCGGCCGCCTGGATCAGCTTGAGCAGGATGTTCTCGACGTCTTCGCCGACGTAGCCGGCCTCGGTCAAGGCGGTCGCGTCGGCGATCGCGAACGGCACGTTCAGCAGCCTGGCCAGCGTCTGGGCGAGGAGCGTCTTGCCCGAGCCGGTAGGTCCGAGCAGCAGGATGTTGGACTTGGCCAGCTCGACGCCCTCGTCGCCCGGCCGGTCATCGCCCGACTGGACCCGCTTGTAGTGGTTGTAGACCGCTACGGACAGGGCTTTCTTCGCCTTGTCTTGACCGATCACGTACGCGTCGAGGAACTCGTAGATCTCCCGCGGCTTGGGCAGGCTGTCCCACCTGAACTCGGCGGGCTCGGCGAGTTCTTCCTCGATGATCTCGTTACAGAGATCTATGCACTCATCACAGATGTACACGCCAGGGCCGGCGATGAGCTTCTTGACCTGCTTTTGACTCTTACCGCAGAACGAGCACTTCAGCAGGTCCCCACCGTCACCGATGCGCGCCACCCAGATACTCCTTTACATGGTGCCGCCGCGACGGCCTCACCGGCCGCCTCCAGCGGACATGTCCCGCGAGGCCGTCATGTGCTTGCATATTGACGGTACCGCCTCCTGGGCTCCGATGGACACCATCAAACCCCTCAGCGGCCCGGTAGGGAAGAGCTGAATCCCTCCCGGTAAGGATGACACTACCTCGACTGCGCGCTCCGTGCCGCGCTTGATCATGGTCAGGACCTCGTCGATGATGCCGTACTCCTTGGCCTCGTCGGCGGTGAGAAACTTGTCCCGCTCGATGTCGCGGCGGATCGTTTCCTCTTCCTTGCCGGTGTGTCGGGCCAGGATCACCTCCATCGCCGAGCGCATCCGCAGGATCTCGCGGGCCTGGATCTCCATGTCGGTGGACTGGCCGTATCCGCCCTCAGTGGCCGGCTGGTGGATGAGGATGCGGGAGTTCGGCAGCGCCATCCGCTTGCCCTTGGTTCCCGCGGCGAGCAGCACGGCAGCCGCGGAGGCCGCTTGGCCGATGCAGCAGGTGGTGATGTCCGGCTGGATGAACTGCATCGTGTCGTAGATCGCCATCATCGACGTCATCGACCCACCGGGCGAGTTGATGTACATCGTGATGTCGCGATCGGGGTCGATGGCCTCGAGGGTGAGCAACTGGGCCATGACGTCGTTCGCTGAGGCGTCGTCGATCTGGACGCCTAGAAAGATGATCCGCTCCTCGAAAAGCTTGTTGTACGGGTTCATTTCCTTGATCCCGTACGAGGTCCGCTCCACGAAGGACGGCAGCACGTACCTTGACTGCGGGGCCAGCAGCGCTGACTGAGGGCTCCGCGAGCTGGGCTCGTTCACGTTCGGCTCCTTAGCTCCGGATTGGTTGATCAGGCTCTGCTGATTCATTCTCTGCCTGCATCAGGACACGACGCCGTCGGTGGGCACCTCGACAGCACTGCGGATCACCTGGTCGACGAAGCCGTACTCCTTGGCCTCCTCGGCGGTGAACCAGCGGTCGCGGTCCGCGTCCTTCTCGATCTGCTCGATCGGCTGTCCGGTGTGGTAGGCGGTACGCTCGAACAGCGTGCGCTTGATGTACAGCATCTGCTCGGCCTGGATCCTGATGTCAGACGCGGTGCCGCCGATGCCGCCGGACGGCTGGTGCATCAGGATCTGCGCGTGCGGCAGCGCGTACCTCTTGCCCGGCGCGCCCGCGGTCAGCAGGAACTGGCCCATCGACGCGGCCATTCCCATCGCGTAGGTGGCGATGTCGTTGGGCACGTACTGCATGACGTCGTAGATGGCCATCCCCGCGTACACCGAGCCGCCCGGGGAGTTGATGTAGATGCTGATGTCACGCTTCTCGTCTTCGGCGGCGAGCAGCACCAGCTCGGCGCAGATCCGGTTGGCGATGTCGTCGTCTACCTGCTGGCCGAGGAAGATGATGCGGTGCCGCAGCAGCCGCTGGAACAACTGGTCCCCGAACGGCAGGACAGGGGGCTCCGCCGCCGCCACGATGGACGGCGGCGTGGGGGTCCACAGGGGCTGAGTCACACTTACTCACCTGCTCCGCTCACATCTGGTGTCGTTGACAGGAACATAACGCCGGCGCGTAGGCCGATCGTCCCGCGCAGCGTCCTGTTCGCTACCGGCGCACGGAGTTGCGCTGCACAGGGCCTACGGCCCGATTTCCGGCCACATCGCCGGCCACAAACGACGCCGTTGTTGGAGGCGGGGTTCCCGAGGAGGCGGGCGGTCAAGACTCGTCTGCGTCCGATTCGCCCGCTTCGGCCGTGACCTCGGCGTCGTCGTCAGCGTCAGCGTCAGCCGCGGCCTCGGACGCATCATCAGACCCCACAGGCGCGTTAAGAGCGGCCTTGATGTCGACCTCGTGGCCGGACTGGTCGGTTACCTTGACGCGCTCGGCGATCAGGTTCATGGCCTTAGCGCGCAGCACCTCGCCGGCCACCTCCGGCAGCCGACCACCGTCGGCGAGTTGCTGAGCCAGACGCTCGGGCGCGACGCCCATCTGCTCGGCCTGCCGGGTGACGTAGGCAGACAGGTCAGCCTGATCCACGGTGAGTTCTTCCTCGCGGGCTACCTGGTCGAGGACCAGGGTGACCTTGACCGCGCGGCGGGCCCGCTGCTCCAGGTCGGCCTCGAACTGCTCCTCGGTCTGGTTCGACATCTCCAGGTAACTGTCCAAGGTGGCGCCCGCCCGGTCGAGCTGCTGCACTATCGAGTCCCTGTTCTGCTTGACCTCGTCCTGGACGACGCTTTCCGGCAGCGGGATGTCGATCTTGTCGAGCACCGCGTTCAGGGCGCGCTCGCGCGCCTGGATCACCTGCTGCGTGCTCTTCATCCGCTCCAGCTGGGCCCGGGTATCGGCCCGCAGCTCGCCGAGCGTGTCGAACTCGCTGGCCAGCTGCGCAAAGTCGTCGTCCAGGCCGGGCATTTCCTTGACCTTGACACTGTGCACGGTGACGGTCACGTCGGCCTCGCGGCCGGCGAACTCACCTCCGGCCAGCTCCGACCGGAAGGCCGCAGACTCCCCCGCGGTCATGCCGGTCAGCGCCTCGTCCAGCCCGTCCAGCAGGGATTCGCTGCCGACCTGATAGGACAGGCCGCTGGCCTGCGCGTCCTCGACGGGCTTGCCGTCCGCCGAGGCGGACAGGTCGATCGATACGTAGTCGCCGGCCTCGACCGGGCGCTGCACGGCCTTCAGCGAGGCGAACCGTTCCTGCAGCGAGGCCAGATACTCGGCGACCTCGTCCGGGCTGACAAGCGTGTCATCGACGGTGACGGCCAGGCTGGAAAGGTCGGGCAGCTCGAACTTCGGCCGGACGTCGACCTCAACGGTAAAGGTCAGATCCTTGCCGTCGTCGAGGCTGGTGATTTCCACATCAGGCTGGCCCAGGGCGTAGACGTCGCCTTCGGCCACCGCCTTCGCGTACAGATCGGGTAGCGCGTCGTTGACGGCCTGGCTGAGCACGACATCCCGGCCGACTCGACGGTCGATGACGGGCGGCGGCACGCGGCCCGGCCGGAAGCCCGGGATGCGGACCTGACGGGCGACCTCACGGTAGGCCTTGTCGAGGCTGGGCTTCAGCTCATCGAACGGCACTTCAACGCTGAGCCGGACGCGGGTCGGGCTCAGCTCTTCGACGTCAGTCTTCACGTCGGCGTCACTCCGGGGTTTCGGATTGTAACTCAGCGCTGGATCGCTGAGAAGCCTAAGCCGTCAGTCTAGGGCTAACGAACACGCACTACGCGAACCGGCGGCGGCTCGTGATCGCGTCGGCGCTCATCCCCGATCAGCAGGTTCAGTATCCAGCTAACCAGCCCCACGATGATCGCGCCCCAGAAGGCCGGCCAGAACCCCGTAATGTGGAACGGCAGGTCCAGGTCCCCCGCGATCCCGCTGACCAGCCAGAGCAGCAGGCCATTCACGACCAGGGCGGCCAGCCCGAGCGTGAGCACGTAGAACGCGCACCCGACGACCTTGATCAGCGGCTTGAGCGTGGCGTTGATGAGGCCGAAGATCAGGGCGACAGCCAAGAGCGTGCCCACCTTCGACCAGGTACTCCCGGCGAGCAGCTCGATCCCGGAAACCGCCCAGGTCGCGACCCCCAGAGCCGCGGCCGAGACGAGCACCCGAAGCAGGAATCTCATGACTTCAGATATTACTCGACTTTGGGGCGCGTCTGCCCGGTTATTTCGCGAGCTCGGATCCTGCTGGATCTCCTCGGAAGAGGCGACGGTAGGCGTTGGGGGTGGTGCCGCGCCAGGCTCGGAAGTGGTGGCGCAGGGCAGTGGCGTTGCCGAAGCCGGCGTGGTCCGCGATGGCGTCCACGGTCTCGTCGGTCTCCTCGAGCAACTGCTGCGCCAGCAAGATGCGCTGCCCGATGAGCCAGCGCTGCGGCGTCGTTCCCGTGTCCTGCACGAACCGCCGGGCGAAGGTCCGCTCAGACATGTTCGCGCGCGCCGCGAGCTGGCGGACGGTGAGGGTCTGGTCGAGGTGGGCGCTCAGCCATTCGAGCAGGTCCCGGAGTGAGCCGTCGCAGGAGGGGGCGACGGGCTGCTCAACGTATTGCGCCTGGCCGCCGTCGCGGTGGGGCGGCACCACCATGCGCCGCGCAATCCCGTTGGCAACCCGCGAGCCCTGCTCCTTCCTGACCAGGTAGAGGCAGGCGTCGATGCCGGCCGCCGTGCCGGCGCTGGTGATCACCGGGTCGTCGTCAACGTAGAGGACATCGGGATCGACCTTGGCTTCGGGGTACCGGCGGGCCAGCTCGGGCGCGTTGCGCCAGTGAGTGGTGCAGCGCCGGCCATCGAGCAGGCCGGCCTCGCCCAGGATGAAGGCCCCGCTGCAGACGCTCAGCACGCGGACGCCGCGATCGACCGCCCGCCGGAGCGCCTCATGCAGGTCGTCGGGAAACTGACGAGCCGCGCCGCGCGCGCGGGCGCGCTGATCCGCATCGAGGCTCAGGCGCTGGTCGCTGACTGCGGGCAGGGCGATCAGATCCGCTTCTTCCAGCCGCTCCAGGCCGTGGGAGGGATAGATGGTGAAGTCGAGCGCGCGCAGCGGGGCCGGCTCGCCGGCGACCACGGCGAAGTCGTAGCGCGGCAGCCCGTCGTCCGACCGGTCGACGCCGAAGACCTCGCAGACGGTGCCGAACTCGAACGGCAGGAAGCCGTTGACGAGCACGACGGCGACGTTACGCAGCATGGCCGGCCGAAGACCGAGGGACGCGGGCGGTGGCGCAATCGGCCATGGTCACGAGTATGCCAGATGCTTTGGCAGGATGTCTTCTAACCGGGGCGTTACTGCCACGGCACGCCGGCATCCGGGCTGGCCCGCAGGACAGGGGTCATTCCCCGCGCGGGGCGAGAAGCGGGCGCACAGCTGTCACCGCGGCCCGTTCGGGAAAGATAAAAATAACTAGGAGGCCGGGCGGCAACCGGCGAGGACGGAGAGCGGGCGGGCCATCGGAGAAGGCACAGGGCGGGCGACCGGCGAGGACAGGAGCCTGGCGCTGATCAAGACGCGGGCGGCGGCGGTCCGGGCGGCGGTGATACCGGACTGGCTGGCCGAGGTGGTACGGCCGCGCGCGGCTCCGCCGCCGTGGCCGGACATGATCCGCGCGGCGTTCGCCATCTGCGTGCCGCTCTCGGTGGGCTTCGCCGTGGGCAACGACACGCTCGGCGTCTTGCCCGCCATGGGCGGACTGCTCGGCACGGTGGCCGACACCGGCGGCTCGCACGTGTACCGGGTCAAGCGCGTCAGCTACGCGGCGCTGTGCGGCGGCGCGGTGGGACTCGCGATCGGGTCGGTGATACACGGGCACGGCTGGCTCGCCGTGGTGGCTCTCGTCGTGGTCGCGGGCGTATCCGGCGTGCTCACCACGCTCGGTGACATCGGCTCCGCGGTCGGGATGCAACTGCTCGTCTACGCGACCCTCGCCACCGGGCCGCTCGGGGCGCAGCGGCCGGTCTGGCACACGGTGGTGGGCTTCTTGGTCGGGGTGGCCTGGGCGCTCGCCCTGATCCTGCCCGGCTGGCTGCTGTCGCCGTACGGCGAGGAACAGCGCGACGTCGCCGCGGTGTACCTGGCGCTGGCCGCGGCGCTGCGCTCGATCGGCAGCGACCGCCTGACCTCCGCGCGGCAGGCCCTGACCGCCGCGCTCAATACCGCCTATGACACGCTGCTGCAGGCCAGGACCACCGCGACCGGCCAGAGCGGGCAGGCGGTGCGCCTCGTCGCCGTGCTGAACGCGAGCCACCTGATGGCCGAGGCCGCGGCGGCGCTCAGCGCGGCGGGAAGCCGGCCGCCGCCGCAGGTCATCGTCACCGTGGAGCGGCTGGCGGACTCGATCAGGAACGGCACGCCGCCGCCGACGATCCCGATGCCCTGGGATGAGAGCCCGGGTACGCTCGCGCTGCGGGACGGCCTGGCCGGCGCGGCCCGGGTGCTGTCGGGGGACTGGTCGCCGGAGCATCGCACGCGCGAAGGGCTCCGTGACAGGCGGCCCGACCGGAGGTGGGCGGCCAGGCTCGGCGAGCGGCTCGCCCGGACGTTCGGTGAGCTGGCCGAGGCGTTCGGCGGCGGGACGCTCAGCCGCACGTTCACGATCCGGCTGATGATCTGCATCGGCGCGGCCGGCGTGGTGACCGAGGTGTTGCCGCTGCAACGGTCCTACTGGGTGCCCCTGACGGTCGCCATCGTGCTCAGGCCGGACTTCGGCTCGGTGTTCGCACGAGCCCTGCAGCGAGGCATCGGGACGGTCGTGGGGGCGGTCATCGGCGCGGCGCTGCTGGTGCTGATGCACGGGACCTGGCTGCTGATCCCGTTCGCGGTGCTGGCTGCGCTGCTGCCGTACGGGCGGAGCAAGAACTACGGGCTGTTCTCCACGTTCCTCACTCCGCTGGTGGTGCTGCTGATCGACCTGCTCGTCCCGGTCGGCTGGCGACTCGCCGAGGACCGGCTGATCGACACGCTGGTCGGCTGCGCGATAGCGCTGGTCATCGGGTTCGCGCCGTGGCCGATGAGCTGGTACGCGCAGCTGCCGCGGCAGTTCGGGCTGGCCGCGCAGGATGTCTGCCGCTACATGCGGGAGAGCCTGCTCGATTCCGGTGAGACGGGCCAGGCTCGCGGCCTTTCCCCTGCGGCTCGCTCGCGGCTGCGGCGCTCCACCTACAGGACGCTGAGCGACCTGCGCGCCGAATTCCAGCGCACCATATCCGAGCCGGCCGCGATCAGCCACCGCGCGGCTGCGTGGTGGCCCGCGGTGGTCGCCCTGGAGAACGTGATGGACGCGGTTACCGGCACCGTGATCGCCGTCAGCCGCGGCGCCGGCTCGGCAGGGTCATCCACCGAGCCTCTTGCCGTACCGGCCGCGGGCGTGCAGCAACTGTGCGCCGCGCTGCACGCGGTGAGCGAGGCCGCCACGGAGGGAACCGCGCTGCGGGCACCCGCCGAGTTGCCTGATGATGAGGTCCTCAAGCCGATCACGGAGGCCGTTCGGGTGCTGCTCGGCGTGCTGGGTAGCGGGCAGCGGCTCAGCGTCCGCTGAACGCCGCCTGCCAGGGCTGGGGCCGAGATCGCGCGCCTGGCTGGTGATTTATTCTTAACTGGTGACAGATGTGGCCAGTGTGCGGTCACGTCCTTCCGATCGTTCCGCTGTGGAGCGGACTGCGCACGATCTGGTGCTGGGAGTGGTCCGGCAGCGCGCGCCTACCGGGGTCAGCATCGTGGTGGAGGGTGCGCCGGGGATCGGGAAGACCTTCCTGGCCCGCAGGATCGTGGACTCCGTTCCGCCCGGGCAGGCGAAGGTCCTCACGGTGACGGGCGAGCAGGGCCGGCGCCTGGACCCGTTCGCCGCTGCCAGGCCGCTTGCGGGTGAGGTGCCCGGCGGGGCGGATCCGGCGGAGGCGGCGTTCGACCGGGTCGACGAGCTGTGCGCCGACGGCCCGGTCGTGCTGTACGTCGACGACGCGCACAACCTCGACGCGGCCACGCTGACGCTGATCCGCCGGCTGGTGTGGGCCAGCCGGAGCCTGCCGCTGGCTGTGTTCGTCACGACCCGGCCGGATCCGTCACGCGAGCCGCTGACGATGCTCATCAGCCAGGTCAAGGTCCGACTGTGGCTGCCGCCGATGGGCCCGATGCTGGTCGAACGCCTGGTGCACGACCGGACGGGCCGGTGGCCAGGTCCGCTGCTGCGCCGTATCCTCGCCACGGCTGCGGGCAATCCGTTGTTCGTGGCCGAATTGTTGCGTGCGTACCAGGACGCTGGTGCCCTGGCGCAGACCGGTCCGGACTCGGTCGAGGCCAGGTTCGAGCTCGACCTGCGGAGTACCGGCCTGGATGAGGTGATCCGGGGCCAACTGGGGCAGCTGGACCGGCCCGTCCGTGAGGTGCTGGGCGCCATCGCGGTCTGGGGGACCGACATCGGCGCCGCAGACCTGACCAGGTTGCTGCCGGGACTGGACGGCGCGGTGGACGAGCTGCTGGAGCGAGCCATATCGTCTGGCTTGCTCCGCCGCGACCTGGCCGGCATGGTCGGGTTCAGCCACGATCTGTTCCGCGAGGTCGCCTACGGCGAGCTGCCGGACACGGAGCGCCGCACGATGCACCGGCGAGCCGCCGACGTGCTCGCGGCCGATGGCTACCGACCCAGCGTCATCGCCGACCACCTGCTACGCGCGACCGGACCCGGCGGTGATCCGGCGCTGGTGACCACGCTGCACGAAGCGGTCGCAGCGACCCGCGGGCACGCTCCGGAGGTTACCGCCGACCTGCTCGATGACGTGGCCGCCGTCGGGCCTGAGGTGCCGGGGCAGCTGCTGCTGGACCACGCCGACGCGCTGTTCCTCCGGGGCCGCGGTCAGGCCGCGGAGACGTTGATCCGCGAGCGGATCATGACGCTCACCGATCCCTGGGTGGCCACGCAGCTGCAGGTGATCTTGATCCGCTCCCTGTTCAACCGGGCGGACGTCACGGCGGCCCTGGAGGTGATCGGGCGGACCGCCACCATCGCCGGGCTGCCCGCCGCTACCGTCCGCCAGCTGGAGGGGACCCGGGCCTGGCTGCTGGTCCAGGCCGGGCAGCCTCCGCCCTCCGCTGAGCTGGAGTCCACGATGGCCCGGTACGTCGCCGCGGGCGACACCGACGCCCAGGCCAACCTCCTGACCACCATTGCCTTCACGGCCTTCCAGGCTGGCCACCCGGACCAGGCGCTGGAGTTCATGCGGACCCGGGAAAAGCTCATTACCGGCCCCGATAGCTTCAGTTTCCGTTCGTCCTCGCTGTCCCTGCCTGCCATGTTCGAGCTGGCCGCCTCTGGGCCGGCCGCCGCCCGGGTGGCGCTGGGCCGCGCACGGCAGCTGGCCGCGGAACGGCAAGCCCCGTGGGTCAATCCGTTCCTGGGTTTCGCGGCCGGCGCGATCGCGTTCGCCGCCGGAGACTGGGACGACGCGGTAGCGGAGCTGGACGCGGCGCTGGAGCGGGCGGAGGAGACCGGCACCGGCTGGATCTCGCTGCCGATCGGCTTCCGGTCCTACATCGACGCCCACCGCGGCAGCACCGGGCAGGCCCGGGACCGGCTGGAATCCTTCCGCCACCGCGGCCTGCCGCTCCAGTTCGGCCACGACCGCCCCGGCTGGGCCGAGCTAGCCGTGCTGGAAACCGAAGGGAAGACCGGCGAGGCGGCTATGCTCGCCCGGACGCTGTGGTCCGCGGCCCGGTCACATCCCAGCCGCTGGGCCGGCGACCTGGCTCCCGACGTGACCCGGGTCGCCGTGACCGGGATGGACCGCCGGCTGGCCGGCCAGATCCGCGACGACGTGGCGGCGCTATGCCCGCTGGGCGTGGCCCGCCTGGTGGGCGGCATGCTCGACGCCGATCCGGACGCGATCGAGGAAACCGCCGCCGAGCTCGCCGGAGCCGGCCGGCTCACCGCCGAGGCGTTCGCCCGCGAGGAACTGGCCTGCGCCGCGGCCGCGGCCGGGGACCGGGACCGCGCCGCCGCGGCCCTGGACGCGGCCCTGGCCGGATACCAGCG
>JASHVM010000195.1:0-3374 GCA_030044595.1 Streptosporangiaceae bacterium | reverse complement strand
TGCGAGCTCGCGCTGTGCTGCGACCTGGTCGTGGCGGACGACACCGCGGTGTTCGGCTTGCCGGAGGTGACCGTCGGGCTGGTCCCCGGGGTCGGAGGGACCCAGCTTGCGCTGCGACGGCTCGGCCCGGGGCGCGCGGCGGACCTGGTACTGACGGGGCGCAGGGTGGCAATCGAGGAGGCCGAACGCCTCGGGCTGATCGATCGCCGGGTAGCCGCGGGCTCCGCGACCGCCGAGGCCCTGTCCCTCGCCGTGCAGGTGGCGGCGAACTCGCCGGTCGCGACGCGGGCCGCCAAGCGGGCGCTGCGGCACGGCTGGGGCGTCTCGCTGGAAGCCGGGCTCGACGTCGAGGACGCCGCGTGGCGGACGGCCGCGCTGTCGGCCGACCGGCGTGAGGGAATCGCCGCCTTCGTCGAGAAGCGCCGGCCGGTCTGGACAGGCGAGTAGGCGCTGCCACCCCGGACAACCGCTCAGCCAGCTCCCAGCGACGGCTAGCCTGGAAGCGTGAGCTGGGAACTGCCGGACCGGATCTCGGTGCGCGAGGTCGGCCCGAGAGACGGGTTGCAGAACGAGGACCCGGTGCCGACCGACGAGAAGGTGGCGCTGCTCGACCTGCTGTCCTCGACCGGGGTACGGCGGATCGAGGCGGTGTCGTTCGTGCGGCCGTCGGCGATTCCGCAGATGGCCGACGCGGACGAGGTGTGGAAACGCGCCGTGCGGGCGCCGTCGGTCAGGTACTCGGCGCTCGTGCCGAACCTCCGCGGCGCCCAGCGGGCCCTCGACGCGGGTTTCGCCGAGCTCGAGGCGGTCGTGTCCGCGTCGGAGACGCACAACCGGAAGAACGTCAACCGGTCCACCGAGCAGTCGCTCGACGAGATCGCCGAGATCATCTCGGTGGCCCACGCGCGCGGCGCGACACTGCAAGTGATCGTGTCCACCGCCTGGGGCTGCCCCTACGAGGGCGACGTGCCGGCGGCGCGGACGGTGTCGGTCGCCGGGCGGGCCATCGCCGACGGGGCCGATTCGGCCTCGTTCGGCGACACGACCGGCATGGCCACCCCGACCCGGGTCCGCGACCTGGTCGGCGCCTTCCGGTCACGGTACCCGGACGTGGACCTGAACCTGCACTTCCACAACACCCGCGGCACCGGGCTGGCCAACGTGCTCGCCGCACTCGAGCTGGGCGTGGCCGACTTCGACGCGTCCGTCGGCGGCCTGGGCGGATGTCCCTACGCGCCCGGCGCGACCGGCAACATCGCGACCGAGGAACTGGTGCACATGGTCGAGGACATGGGCGTGGCGACCGACATCGACCTGGAGGCGATGATCGCCGCGGCCGCCGAGGCCGAACGCATCGTCGGTCACACCCTCCCGTCCCAGGTTCTCCGCGCGGGTCCGCGAACCAGGACCATCCCGGCATGACCGATCTCGAAAAGCTCCGGGAGACGATCGAGCGCGGCGGTGCGGCCCGCTACCACGAGGCAGCCGCCGCGCGCGGCAAGCTGTTCGCGCGCGAGCGGATCGCCCGGCTCATCGACGAGGGCAGCTTTACCGAGGACGGCCGGTACGCGAACGCCCTGGCGGACGGGCTGCCCGCCGACGGGGTCATCACCGGCACCGCGACCATGGGCGGCAGGCCGGTCGCGGTGATGGCGAACGACTCTACGGTCAAGGCCGGGTCGTGGGGCGCGCGCACCGTGGAGAAGATCATCCGGATCATCGAGAAGGCCTACGACGCCGGCATCCCGATGATCTACCTGGTCGACTCCGCGGGCGCCAGGATCACCGACCAGGTGGACATGTTCCCCGGCCGCCGCGGTGCCGGGCGGATCTTCCGCACCCAGATCCAGGCCTCCGGCTCGATCCCCCAGGTCTGCGCGCTGTTCGGGCCGTCGGCCGCGGGCGGCGCCTACATCCCCGCGTTCTGCGACTTCACCGTCATGGTCGACGGCAACGCCTCGATGTACCTGGGCAGCCCGCGGATGGTCGAGATGGTGGTGAGCGAGAAGACGACGCTGGAGGACATGGGCGGCGCGCGGTTGCACTGCACGGTGTCCGGCAGCGGTCACCTGCTCGCGTCGTCCGAGCAGGACGCGCTCGAGGCGGTGCGGCGCTACCTAGAGTACCTGCCGCAGAACTGGGAGCAGCCGCCGCCCGGCGCCGAGGCCAGGGACCCGAAGCCGGTCGACCTGCGGGCACTGGTGCCGGCCAGCGAGCGCCAGGCGTTCGACATGCGCCGGTTCGTCCGCGGGCTCGTTGACGAGGACTCGTTCTTCGAGATCCACGCGCTGTGGGCCAGGGAGGTGGTCACCGGGTTCGCCCGGCTGGCCGGCCAGGTGATCGGCGTGGTCGCGAACAACCCCATGTTCAAGGGCGGGGTGCTGTTCGTGGACTCGGCGGACAAGGCGGCGCGGTTCATCCAGACCTGTGACGCGTTCGGGATCCCGCTGCTGTTCCTGGCGGACGTGCCCGGCTTCATGGTCGGTACCGCGGTGGAGCGGCAGGGCATCATCAGGCACGGCGCCAAGATGATCGCCGCCATGTCCGATGCCACCGTGCCGAAGATCTGCGTCGTGGTCCGCAAGGCGTACGGCGCGGGCCTGTACGCGATGGCGGGCCCCGGCTTCGAGCCGGACGCGACGCTGGCGCTGCCCACCGCGAAGATCGCGGTGATGGGGGCCGAGGCCGCGGTGAACGCGGTGTACGCCGGCAAGCTCGAGCAGATGACCGACGAGCAGGCCCGCGCGGCCGAAACCGAGCGGCTGCGCCGCGAGTACGAGCAGGACATCGACATCCTGCGGCTCGCCGCCGAACTCGTGGTCGATGACATCGTCGAGCCGGAAGACCTGCGGGAGGAACTGGTACGCCGGTTCGCCGCCGCGCACGGCAAGACCCGCACGCCGCCGCGCCGCCGCCACGGCATCAGCCCCGCCTGACCCGTGCTACCCGAGGCGCCGCGGATCCTTTACCTTTCCTTTACTATCTAACTATGACCCGCGTACTGCTCGCCGAGGATGACACGTCAATCTCCGAGCCCCTGTCGCGCGCGCTGCGCAGGGAGGGATACGAGGTGGACGTCACGGCGGACGGCCCGGCGACGCTCGACCGCGCCCTCGGGGAGGGCGCCGACCTGATCCTGCTCGACATCGGCCTGCCCGAACTCGACGGGCTCGAGGTCTGCCGCCGGGTCAGGACCAGCGGGTACGCCGTGCCGGTGCTGATCCTCACCGCGCGCGCCGACGAGGTGGACACGGTGGTGGGCCTGGACGCGGGCGCCGACGATTACGTCACCAAGCCATTTCGGCTGGCGGAGCTGCTGGCCCGGGTCCGCGCCCTGCTCCGCCGGGGCACGGCCGAGGGCTCGGCGGTGCTCG
>JASHVM010000194.1:0-9076 GCA_030044595.1 Streptosporangiaceae bacterium | reverse complement strand
GCGGTGCTCACCGTGATGCTGGTGCACGCGACCCTGGCCCTTGACGTGCTCGTGCTGACGGCCTGGAACCGCCGCCTGTTTGGCCTGCCCGCGCCGCCCGCGAGCCTGATGACCGCCTCGCCTGGCGGCGCCTGGCCCGCGGTGTATTACCTGGTTACCGTCGCCTGGGTCGTGGTTTTCGTGGCTCTGGTCCTCGGGCACTACCGCGCTGCCCGGGTCCTCGCGGCGCTGGCCATCGTCCCCGGCCTGATCGCCCTTACGCAAGCCCAGCTCACCGGCATCATGCCGGCGCCGTTCGGGTCGTGGGCCTTGTGGGTCCTGTTCAATCTGGTCCCGGTCGCGGCCATGACCGCGTTCCACCCGGACGCCCCGCCGGCTGCGCGCTGGCCCTGGCTGCTGGCGCTGCCTGCCAACTACCTCCTGGTGGTCGTGCCGCTGCTGGTGATGCAGGCGACCGGCAACTCCGCCTGGCTGCCGGACTTTCCCGGGCTGTGCTGCCTCCTGGTCGCCCTGGCCTGCCTGGCGCACGCGCCCAGGGCCTGGTCCCGCCAGGCCGACGGCTCGGGCGTGTGGTCGCTGACCTTGACGCTGCTCGCCGCCGTCGCCGGGGCGTACCGGATCATAACGCTCAGCGGCTACCTGCACGACCCGCACCTGATCAAGGTGAGCCTGGCCGAACTGCTCATCTTGGCGGCCGCCGCCGCGCTGGTCGCCCCCGACGCCGCCCGTGCCCAGGCAGCCACGCCGGCACCGCCACCGCAGCACCGCACGATGGCTGCCTAGGAGGACCCAGGACATGCCGTACCAGCACCCGCGCCCGCCGTCCGCCCTGGCAAGCGTGCTGGCGGCGGCGGGCATCGTGCTCGCCGCCGCCAGCTGCACAGGCCACATAACTCCGCTCGGGCCGGACCAGGCTGCCACCTTGCCGCAACCACACCATCTGCGGTCACCGCTCATCCTGCAAGACATGCGCACCCGGGGCCCGGCCCCGGTCGGCTTCGGCGGCTGCCCGGCCGGCTGGGTCACGCTCTCCGGCGGGAATCCCGGCCAGTGCTACCGCAAGGCCGGCACGCCGGTAACGATCACCTCCGCAGCGGTCTCCCCGGTCTTCCGATTCCAGCCGCCCACGCCCCCCGGACAGTCGGCACCACCCGTCCAGTACGGATTCTGGATTACCCTGCCCGCTGCCGACGCGCCGGCGCTGGCAACAGTCATCCCGACGGCTCCCGGGTCCCCGGGCCCTCCCACCGCCAGCGCTGTCACCTCAGCTACCCCCATTCCCGCCATCAGCGTCGCCGGCCGCACCTGGATCCTCCAAGGCTTCGCAACACGATTCGCAGGCCGGCAGCTCGAGGTCACCCTGCCCAGCAGGAACCAAGCCCTTCAGCTTCAGCGCATGCTGGCCGCATCCGGCTGAGGCTCGCGCAGACATCATGGCTTATCCCCGGGGGCCGCGATCGGCCAGTCCCGGTCTTCCGCGAACCCGGCCCGGCCGATGCGCACGACCGGGTCTGCGCTAGGACGCCCGGAAACCCGAGCCGGCTCACCGGAGCGACAGACACCTCGTTATGCACGTCCAGGTCAGATAAGTCTATCTTCTAGGCAGGCATTCCTATTCGGCGGCGCCGGGGCCGCCGCCCACCAGGATCACGCGCCCGAGGGCATGATCAGCCACTGACTCGTACCTTCCGGTATTCGCGGGCGGCGGCGGTGATGCGAGCGGCCGCGCCGGGCACACCGTTCCAGTGCGTGTGCAGGTAGGACGCGTGCACGCGACCCCTGACGAAGCCTTCAGCGATGACGGCATCTCGACCCTGCCACCGCCACGCGTTCGCGGTCAGGCCGCCAGGCTGGATAGTCGTGCGGTGGAACTCGTGGCCGCGCGCCCGAGTTCCGGCCGGACCCAGTGGTGACCCGGTGAGGGCTACGGCGTCGCGGTAGCCGAGCGTCAGTGTGCTGGTCATTGCGGCGTTGGCCTCGAGCACGCCGCACATGGGATGCCCGTCGAGCGACTGGGCCAGGTACAGCAGGCCGGCGCACTCGGCGATGACCGGCGCGCCCGTGCGGGCCAGCGCGCAGACTTCGGCCCGCAGGCTGGCGTTGGCCGACAGGTCCGCGGCGTGCTCCTCAGGGAAACCCCCGCCGATGATCAGGCCGTCCGCGTCGTCGGGGAGCTTCTCGTCACGCAGCGGGTCGAATGTCACCACCTCGGCGCCGGCGGCGGCCAGCAGCTCGGGGTGCTCGGCGTAGCCGAACGTGAACGCCGCTCCGCCCGCGACGGCGATGCGGGGCCGGGCGGCAGTTACCACGGCCCGTTCGGCATTCACATCCGCTGCATCCAACAATGCGCCGGACGTCCGGGCGAGCCGGAATACGGCCTCCAGGTCCACGCTGTCGGCGATGACCGCGGTCAGGGCGTCGACGACAGCGGCGGCGTCGCCGCCGTGCTCGTCCGCAGGGATGAGCCCGAGGTGCCGGGACGGCACGGTGAGCTGGTCGAGGCGGCGGATCGCGCCGAAGACGGGGACGCCTGCGGCGGCGGCCGCATCGCGCAGCAGCTGCTCGTGATAGGCCGAACCGACCTTGTTGAAGACCACGCCGCCCAGCCGAACTCGAGGGTCGAAGGTGGCGAAGCCGTGGAGCAGGGCGGCGGCGGACGAGCTGAAGCCCGCCGCGTCGACCACCAGGACGATGGGCGCGCCGAGCAGCCGCGCGACGTGCGCGGTCGACGCAAAGTCCCCTCGGCCCGACGCTCCGTCGAACAGGCCCATAACGCCCTCGATGACCGCGATGTCGGCGCGGGTCGGCGAGAAGGCCCCGTGGAGGAACATCGGCACGATCTGGTCCTCGCCGACCAGCCACGGATCGAGGTTGCGCCCGGGGCGGCCGGCGGCTAGCGCGTGGTAGCCGGGGTCGATGTAATCCGGGCCGACCTTGTGCGGCGAGACGGCCAGGCCGCGCCGCCTTAGCGCGCCGAGTAGCCCGGTGGTGACCGATGTCTTGCCGTGATCGCTGCCGGGAGCGGCGATGACGACCCGCGGGATGATCACCACTCGATGCCGCGCTGGCCCTTCTGGCCCGCGTCCATGGGGTGCTTGATCTTCGTCATCTCGACGGCTAGGTCCGCGGCGTCGATCAGGTCCGGGTGCGCGTCCCGGCCGGTGATCACCACGTGCTGGTGCCCGGGCCGGGCGGTGAGCGCCGCCACCACGTCGGAGACCTCGATCCAGCCCCACTTCACCGGGTAGGTGAACTCGTCCAGGACGTACATGTCGTGCCGCTCTGCCACCAGGTCCCGCTTGATCTGCGCCCAGCCCTCACGGGCGTTCGCGGCGTGGTCTTCGGGGTCACCGCGCTGGATCCACGACCAGCCCTCGCCCATCTTGTGCCAGGCGACCTCGCCGCCCTCGCCGGTCTGCTCGTGCAGTCGGCCGAGCGCCCGGAAGGCGGCCTCCTCGCCGACCCGCCACTTGGCGCTCTTGACGAACTGGTACACGCCGATGCTCCAGCCCTGGTTCCAGCCGCGCAGGGCCATGCCGAACGCGGCGGTCGACTTCCCCTTCATAGCGCCGGTGTGCACGATCAGCAGCGGCCGGTTCCGGCGCTGCCGGGTAGTCAGCCCGTCGTCCGGGACGGTCTCGGGTGCTCCCTTCGGCACTGCTCAGGCCACCTCCCGCGGGACTTCCCAGTAGGCGGCGCCGCGCTGCACGGCTCGCCTGTAGGCGCGGACCGAGCCGGCCAGCGCACCCACGGAAAGGTTCTCCAGGCCGAGATGGAAGGCGCCGAGGGTCTCGGCGAGCACGCCAGCCAGCCCGAGGCGGACCGGGCCGGCCTCGCAGTCGATGACTACGGCCGCGATCCCGTCGCGACGCAGCCGCAAGGCGGAAGCATCCGGCGCGCCGCCCACGGTGTGACGCCCGTCGGTGACCACGACCATCAGCGGTCGGCGCAACGGGTCGCGCAGCCGCTCACGGAGCAGCGTGACGTGGGCTTCAGCGAGCCCGGCGGCCAGCGGGGTCTGCCCTCCGGTCGGCATGCTCTGCAGCCTGCTCGCGGCGGCGTCCACCGACGAGGTGGGCGGCAGCAGGAGCTGCGCGCCGACGCCGCGGAAGCAGATCAGGCCCACCTTGTCCCGGCGCTGGTAGGCGTCGAGCAGCAGGGATAGCACGGCGCCCTTGACCGCTTCCATCCGGCGTCGGGCGGCCATCGATCCGCTGGCGTCCACCAGGAACAGGACCAGGTTGGATTCGCGTCCCTCGCGCCGCCGCTCGCGCAGGTCGGCGCGGTCCAGGATCAGGCCGGGCCCGGTCCGGCCGCGGCGGATCTGGTGCGGCGCGCTGGCCATGAGCGTCGCAGTCAGGTGCACGTCCCGCGGCGCCGACCGGGGCGGGTGGGCGCCGACGGTGTGGCCGCTGTCGGTGTAGGCGCGCGAGCGGCGCCCCGCGGTCCCGTGGCCCATCCCGGGCACCTCGAGCCGCCGCGCGCGGAACGTCGCGCCAGCCTGCTGGACCGACTCGTGTCCTGCCCCGGTCCGGGGGTCCCCGTTGCCCGGTGCCCGGTCCTGCGGCGGCTGATCGTCGGCGGGCCCGGGATCGGGCGGATCAGGCTCGTCGTCCGGCTCGTCGCTGAGCGCCTCGTCGAGTTGCTCCTCGTCCAGGCCGGGAGGGTCGAACGGGTTCCGGCGGCGGCGGTGCGGCAGTGCGAGCCGGGCCGCGACGCGGATGTCCTCGCGGCTGACCGCCGCCGCTCCCCGCCAGGCCGCGTGCGCGGCGGCGGCCCGGGCGATGACGATGTCGGCCCGCAACCCGTCCACGCCGAAGCTGGCGCACACCGCCGCGATCTGCTCCAGCGCCTCGTCGTCGAGGGCGACCGCCGCCAGCCGGGCCCGGGCCGCGACGATCGAGGCAGCGATCTCCGCTTCGGAGCCGGCAAACCGGGCCGCGAGCGCCTTCGGGTCGGCGTCGAAGGCGATCCTCCTGCGGACAACCTCGGCCCGGGTCGCCGGGTCGCGCGGCGCGGCCGCCTCTACGGTCAGGCCGAACCGGTCGAGCAGCTGCGGCCGTAGCTCGCCTTCCTCCGGGTTCATGGTGCCGACCAGCAAGAACCTCGCCGCGTGCTGTACCGACACGCCGTCGCGCTCCACGTAGCTGGTCCCCAGGGCGGCCGCATCGAGCAGCAGGTCGACCAGGTGGTCGTGCAGCAGGTTGACCTCGTCCACGTACAGCACGCCCCGGTGCGCTGCGGCCAGCAGTCCCGGCTGGAAGGACGTGACGCCCTCCGTCAGCGCCCGCCCCACGTCCAGCGAGCCGGTGAGCCGGTCTTCGGTGGCACCGACCGGCAGCTCCACCAGCCGGGTCGGCCGCGGCTGCGCCGGGGCGCCGGCCGGGTGCAGGCCGTCGGGGCACTGCGGGTCGGGTGCCAACGGCGAGCACGAGAAGCGGCAGGCCACGATGACCTCGACCGGCGGCAGGACGGCGGTCAGCGCGCGGACCGCGGTCGACTTCGCGGTCCCCTTCTCGCCGCGCACCAGGACCCCGCCGATCGCCGGCGAGATCGCGTTTAGAACGAGCGCCAGCCGCATGTCATCCATCGCGACGATGGCACTGAACGGAAACTGGGTCACAGCCACAGCCCTTCACCCAGCGGGTGTCCACGCCCGCCGAGAGCGACGACCACCGGGCGATAGCCCGGCGGCACGGGTACCGATGGCCTGGCTTCCTGTCGTACCGACAGGTCACAGTGGCGGGACCGCCCCGGATTCGCACCGGCGTTCCTCGGCAGCCGTTCGCGGCCATCTTCTCACAGACGTGCGGCAGACTGTACGGCGTGCTGTCCCAGACCGTGACCGTGGTCGGTATCGGAGCCGACGGGTGGGCCGGGCTGCCGCCGGGTTCGAAGGCCGCGCTCGAGCAGGCCGACGTGCTGATCGGAGGGTCGCGCCAGCTCGCGCTGCTGCCCGATGCTGTCAACGCCCAGCGGATCCCGCTGCCGAGCCCGCTGCTGCCCGGCCTGTCCGACCTGGTCGCCGCGCAGGCCGGATCCGCGCTGACCGTGCTGGCCAGCGGTGATCCGATGTTCTACGGCATCGGCTCGACCTTGGTCGGCCTCCTGGGTGCCGCCCGGGTCAGGGTGCTTCCCCATCTTTCGTCGGTGTCGCTGGCCGCGGCCCGGCTCGGCTGGCCGCTGGACGATGTCGAGGTGGTGAGCCTGGTCGGCCGGCCCCGGGAGCTGCTGCACCCGCTGCTGCAGCCCGGCCGACGAGTGTTCGCGCTCACCGCCGAGACCACGGCGGCAGCCGACATCCAGAAGCTGCTCGACGCCCGTGGTTTTGGAACCAGCCAGGTCACGGTGCTCGCCGACCTGGGCGGCGAGGAGGAGGCCGTCGGCCCGGCGGACGGGCGGCCGCACAGCCGCCTGGCCATCATCGCGATCGGCTGCCGACTCGACGGCGGTGCCACACCGCTGCCGCGGGTGCCCGGCCTGCCCGATGAAGCCTTCGAGCAGGACGGGCAGATTACCAAGCGCGAGCTTCGCGCTCCGGCGCTGGCCGCGCTGGCCCCGCTTCCCGGTCAGCTGCTGTGGGACGTGGGAGCAGGCTCGGGCAGCGTCGGCATCGAATGGATGCGAGTCCACCCGGCGAGCCGGACGATCGCTGTCGAACCGCGTGCCGACCGCCGCGAGCGGATCACCAGGAACGCCGCCGCGCTCGGCGTGCCGGGGCTGGTCGTCGTACCCGGCTTGGCTCCGGACGCGCTGGCCGGGCTGCCCCGGCCGGACGCGGTATTTGTCGGCGGCGGCGTCACCAACGACGGCGTGCTGCCCGCCTGCTGGGACGCCCTCGGCCCGGGCGGCAGGCTGGTGGCCCACGCGGTCACGATCGAGGGACAGGCGGTCCTGGCCGACTGGTGGCGCGGCACGGGCGGCAGCTTGACCCGGCTCGGCGTGGAGCGCGCCAGCACGCTCGGGGCGTTCACCACCTGGCGGCCCGCGCTGCCGGTGGTCCAGTGGTCCGTCGTCAAGGAGAGCGAGTGACCGTCCACTTCGTGGGCGCCGGACCAGGCGCCGCCGACCTGATCACCGTTCGGGCCCAGCGCCTTCTGTCCGAATGCGCTGTGTGCCTGTACGCCGGCAGCCTCGTGCCCGCCGAGGTCCTCGCGTACTGCCCACCGACGGCCCGGCTGATCGACACCGCCGACCTCACCCTCGACCAGATCACTGCGGCCATGGTGGAGGCGGACGCCGCGGGCCTGGACGTGGTGCGGCTGTGCTCCGGTGACCCGGCCATCTTCAGCGCCGTGGCCGAGCAGGCCCGCCGCCTGGACCGGGCCGGCATCGGCTACGACATCGCCCCGGGCGTTCCGGCCTTCGCTGCGGCCGCCGCAGCCCTGCGCCGCGAGCTCACCGTGCCCGGCGTCGGCCAGACCGTCGTCCTGACTCGGATCGCGCACCGGGCCACGCCTATGCCGCCCGGCGAGGACCTGGCCAGCCTCGGCGCGACCGGGGCGACGCTGGTGCTGCACCTGGCCGTCCAGCGGATCGAGCAGGTCGTGGCCGAGCTGGTGCCGCACTACGGGCCCGGGTGCCCGGCCGCCGTCGTGGCCCACGCCAGCCAGTCCGGCGAGATCGTGCTGCGCGGCACGCTCGGCGACATCGCCGCGCAGGTGCTGGCCGCGTCCGTGCGCAGCACCGCCGTCATCATCGTCGGACGGGTCCTGGCCGCGGAAGGCTTCCGCGACAGCCATCTATATTCGACCGAACGGGACCGTGGCTCACGCCCCTGAGGACTGGCCGTCGCGGCGCAGCAGGTACGTGTCCATGATCCAGCCGTGCCTGGCCCGCAGCTCCGCCCTGGTCGCGGTGATCTCGGTGGCCACCTCGGGCAGCGGGCCGCTGATGAGGGTCTCGTCCGGGGTGCTGAGGTAGGCGCCCCAGAAGACGGTCAGCGCCGGGTCATCGAACGCGGCCGCGGTGAACCCGGAGTCGAGCATGACGACGGCGCTGTCCAGCCCTTCGGGCAGACCGCCGGCGATCCGGCGGGCAGGGGTGATGTGGATCGGCTCCCCGATCCGGTTCAGCGGAACCCGGTGCGCGGCTGCGAGCGCCTGCACGCTGGTGACGCCGGGGATCACCGTGTACTCGAACGGGACGGCGCCCCGGGCCAGCAGCCGACCGACGATCCGCAGCGTCGAGTCGTAGACCGACGGATCGCCCCAGACCAGGAACGCGCCCACGCCGTCCTCCCCGAGCTCGTCCGCGATCGCGGTCTCGATGAGCTCGGCGCGGGCCTCGTGCCAGTCGCGGACCGCGCCCAGGTAGTCGGCTGGGGACCGGTCCCGCGGGGGCTCGGGGATCTCGACGAGGCGGTAGCCCGGCCGGGTGACGTGGCGGCGCAGGATCTCGTCGCGGACGGCGTTCAGCCCCGATTTCGCGTCGCCCTTGTCGATGCGGAAAAGGACATCCATCCGGTTGAGGGCTTGCACAGCCTGAACGGTGATCTGGTCCGGATGCCCGGGACCCATCCCGATGACGAGCAGCTCACGCATCCGTCCAGTCTCCCGCACTACCCTGTGCGGGTGCGCATCCTGATCCTCGGCGGGACTGGCGAGGCCCGGGAGCTGGCCGCCGAGCTGGTCGCCGCGGGGGTCGACGTGCTGTCGTCGCTGGCCGGGCGGGTGCGGCAGCCGCGGCTCCCGGACGGCCCGGTGCGGGTCGGCGCGTTCGGCGGGGCCGAGGGCCTGGCGGCGTTCCTGCGCGCGGAGGGAGTCACCGGCGTGGTCGACGCGACGCACCCGTTCGCCGGCACGATCACCGAGCACGCCGTCGCAGCCGCCATTCAAGTCGGCGTCCCGCTGCTGGTGCTACGCCGCCCGGAGTGGCCGGCCGACCCGTCCTGGCAGGTGGCGGCGGACATCCGCGCGGCCGCAGCCGCCGTACGGGCCTGGCCCGGCGAGTCGGTGTTCCTCACCACGGGCCGCCGGGACCTGGATGTCTTCGCCGCCGACGACGGGCACCGCTACCTGGTCCGGACCGTCGACCCGCCCGACGGGCCGGTCCCGCCGCGTATGACGCTGGTGCT
>JASHVM010000193.1:0-8016 GCA_030044595.1 Streptosporangiaceae bacterium | reverse complement strand
GACCGCACCCTGCTCGACCAGGAAGCCGAAACCATCCGCGCCCGCGCGGAGTCCGAGGCCACCGGGATCCTCGAAAGGGCCCGGGAGGAGGCCGAACAGGCCGCCGAGGGCCGCCGGGAAGTCGAAGAAGAAATCCGTGCCGTCAAGGACGAGGTCCGCGAGCTGCGCGGTGACCTCGAGCGCCGCGAGCTGCGCCTGGCCGACCGCGAGCAGCGGCTGGACGACGAGCTCAAGCGGATCGAAGACCGCACGCTGGCCCTGGACCAGCGCAAGCACGACCTCGACCGCCGCGCCGCCGAGCTGAACCGCCAGGAGGCCGAGCGCTCCAGGGAGCTGGAGCGCGTGGCCGGCCTGACCGCCGAGGCGGCCAAGGCCGAGCTGGTCGCCACCATCGAGAACCAGGCCAAGCGGGAAGCGGCGCTCATCGTCAGGGACATCGAGCACGAGGCGAAATCCGAAGGCGACAAGCGCGCCCGCAAGATCGTCACGCTCGCCATCCAGCGGGTGGCCACCGAGCAGACCAGCGAGTCGGTGGTCTCGGTGCTGCACCTGCCGGGCGACGAGATGAAGGGCCGCATCATCGGGCGTGAAGGTCGCAACATCAGGGCCTTCGAGTCGGTGACCGGCGTCAACCTCATCATCGACGACACACCCGAGGCCGTGCTGCTGTCCTGCTTCGACCCGGTCCGGCGGGAGATCGCCCGGCTCACCCTGGAGCGGCTCATCGCCGACGGCCGCATTCACCCGCAGCGGATCGAGGACGCCTACGAGCGTGGCAAGGCCGAGATCGAGCAGCTGTGCAGGCGGGCCGGCGAGGACGCCCTGGTCGAGCTCGGCCTCACCGACATGCACCCGGAGCTCGTCGGTCTCCTCGGCCGGCTCCGGTACCGCACCTCGTACGGCCAGAACGTGCTGCGGCACCTGGTCGAGTCCGCTCACATCGCCGGCATGATGGCCAGTGAGCTGCGGATGGACCCGGCGCTGCTCAAGCGCTGCACCGTGCTGCACGACATCGGCAAGGCGCTGACCCACGAGGTCGAGGGCAGCCACGCGCTCATCGGCGCGGAGATCGCCCGCCGGTACGGCGAGCCGGAAGACGTGGTGCACGCGATCGAGGCGCACCACAACGAGGTCGAGGTGCGCACGGTCGAGGCGGTGCTCACGCAGGCCGCGGACGCGATCAGCGGCGGCAGGCCCGGCGCGCGCCGCGAGTCGCTCGAGATGTACGTGCAGCGCCTCGAGCGGCTGGAGCAGATCGCGGCCGCTCACGAGGGCGTGGAGAAGGTCTTCGCGATGCAGGCGGGCCGCGAGATCAGGGTCATGGTCAAGCCCGACCGGATCGACGACATCCAGGCCCAGGTGATCGCCCGCGACATCGCCAAGCGGATCGAGGAGGAACTGACCTACCCGGGCCAGATCCGCATCACCGTGGTGCGCGAGTCCCGGGCCACCGAATTCGCCCGCTGACTTTCACCTCGAGCCCTAAGCCCTTTTTCCCTAACGGCCACCGTTGCTTGCCTGTCGCCTGTGACCAGCCGCCGCGGCAGACGCGACTCGGCGGTGACCGGGCCCCGGGCGGCCCTATCCTGGTCGTGTGGCAGCAGCCGGCCGAACCTACCAGATTCGCACCTACGGGTGCCAGATGAACGCGCACGACTCCGAGCGCCTGGCCGGCCTGCTGGATGAGGCGGGGTACCAGCCCGCCGCTGACGGCGAAACCCCCGACGTGGTCGTGTTCAACACCTGCGCGGTCCGGGAGAACGCGGCCGACCGGCTGTACGGCAACCTGGGTCATCTGCTGCCGCAGAAGAAGAACGGCATGCAGATCGCGGTCGGCGGCTGCCTGGCCCAGATGGAGCGCACCAGGATCACCGACCGCGCACCATGGGTCGACGTGGTGTACGGCACGCACAACATGGGCTCGCTGCCCGCGCTGCTGGAGCGGGCCAGGGTCAGGAACGAGGCGCAGGCCGAATTCGCCGAGACGCTCGAGACGTTCCCCTCGCTGCTGCCCGCCCGGCGCCGGTCCGCCTATTCCGCGTGGGTCGCGATCTCGGTGGGCTGCAACAACACCTGCACCTTCTGCATCGTGCCCAGCCTGCGCGGCCGGGAGAAGGACCGCCGTCCCGGCGAGATCCTCGGCGAGATCCGCGCGCTCGTCGCGGACGGGGCCCTCGAGGTCACGCTGCTCGGCCAGAACGTGAACTCCTACGGCGCCGAGTTCGGCGACCGGAAGGCGTTCGGTGCCCTGCTGCGCAGCTGCGGCGGGATCGAAGGGCTGGAGCGCGTCCGCTTCACCTCCCCGCACCCGAGGGACTTCACCGACGACGTCATCGACGCCATGGCCCAGACCGCCAACGTGATGCCCAGCTTGCACATGCCGCTGCAGTCCGGGTCCGACGCGGTGCTCAAAGCGATGCGCCGCGCCTACCGCCGGGACCGCTACCTGGCCATCCTGGACCGGGTCCGGGCCAGCATCCCGGACGCCGCCATCACCACCGACATCATCGTCGGCTTCCCCGGTGAGACCGACCGGGACTTCGAGGACACCCTGGACCTGGTCCGCCGGGCGCGTTTCGCCGGCGCGTTCACGTTCCGGTACTCGATCCGCCCGGGCACCCCGGCCGCGACCATGGACGGCCAGGTGCCCGCGAGCGTGGTGCAGGAACGCTACGAGCGGCTCACCGCCCTGGTCGAGCAGACCGGTCACGCGGAGAACCAGAAGCTGACCGGCGCAACGGTCGAGGTGCTGGTGGCCGAGGGCGAGGGGCGCAAGGACGCCGCCACCCACCGGATGTCCGGCCGAGCCCGCGACAACCGCCTGGTGCATTTCGCCCCGCACCAGACGACTCCGCGCCCGGGCGACATCGTCGCCGTGACCGTCACCCGCGCCGCCCCGCACTACCTGCTGTCCGACGCTCCTGCGTTGTCCGTCCGCCGCACCCGCGCCGGCGACGCCTGGGAAGCCGCGCGCGCAGCGCGCGCTCCCGCCGCGGCACCGCCCGGGATTCCCGTTCTGCTCGGCCTGCCGACGCGCCCGCCGTCCGGCAGGTAGCTCGCCGCTCAGGGCTCACAGAGCGTAGGTGCACCCGTCCCAGTAGGCCTCGACCCTGGGGCGGCGTTTTCCCCGCATGCCGATCTCCAGGACTTCGGGCATCCGCCCGGACGGGAGGCGGAACCAGACGTCCAGGCCGGCCGAGTGCACCGGGCTGAAGCCGGACATGCCCCGCGGAGGCGCCGTGGCCGCGTACATGAAGGCCGGCGTTCCCCAGCAGCACGCCCACGGGCGGGCCACCCAGACCCACAGCTGCCCGCCGCGCCCGCGGACGAACTCCTCGGCCTCGGGACTGACTTCTACCCGCACTGCATCCTCCGCGCACGGCCGCACCGCGCCGACGCCGGACCAGATGCCTGTGTACCGGCGCAGGCGGCCTGCCTCAATCGTGCCACCCGGCCGCCAGGCACGCCACAGTCTGTCGGGCGCCCGCCCGGTATCTGGCCGCGGTGGGTCCAATCGGCGCTTTCGGGGTACACCTAGGTGCGCCCGGGGGTCGCGCCGTCGTGCGCGGGGCATCCGGGCGCGCCAGATGGCACCGCTCAGGGAGTCGGTTATGGGCATCTTTTCCTGGTTCGGTTCGCGCAGGCATGCGGGCAAGCATCGCGCCAGACCGGGCGGGGACGCGGACGCGGACGTGTCGGACCTGCCCCCCAGCCTGGTCCGTACCAATTACGACGACCCGAAGCTGGAGAGGACGCGGGAGGCCGCGGCTGAGGACGTGGCAGCGGTGGAGGAGGACGACAAGCACTTCAGCCCGGACTCCCCGGCCAACCAGGAGGACGTGCTGTGACCTAGCTGGCGCACTCCGGGTGGCTCGGCGGTACGTCCAGCGCGGGGTTGCGGTCGAAGAACCCGAACGGCTTCAGCCAGAACGAGACGATGTCGGTCGGCATCACCGGCCAGTCTTCCGGCCGGGTGATGTGATGGATGCCGAACACGTACCAGAGCACGACGTCGGTGTTCTCGATGGGCCTGTTCGCGGCGGTCCAGGCGGGCAGGCCGGCGTCGTGCTCGCTCAGGTTCGGGAAGTCGCCGCAGGGCCAGCGCTCGTCCTCCCGGTACGGCGTGACCCACAGCGTGTGCCCGACCACCTCGGCCCGCTGGAAGGCCGGCGAGGCCGCGTCGAGCAGCGCCGGGAAAGCCCCGGACGGCACGAGCTTGTACCCGACCGGAGTACCGAGCCCGTTCCGTACATTGTCGTTCACCACCTTCCAGCCGCGCTGGACACTCCAGTCGTAGTCCTGCTTTCCCTCCGACTCGGTCCGCAGTGCCTTCTCCCGTATCACCAGCCCCAGACCGTAGGGATCGTCCCCGGGGGTCTCCGACGAGACCGCGTACACCGTGTTGTCCGGCCCGTCCACGTCCAGGTCGAGCCGCGCCACGATGAAGTGCTGGTGGAACGGCGCGTAGATGCCGTGGTCGACCAGGGTCCCGTTCCTCGGCCCGCCGTCGGCGTCCACGTGGGACGTGACCATGAGCCCGGTGGCCCGCACCTCGCACTCGATGTTCCCGTCCTGATAGAACCGCCAGTACACCAGGTACTCGTAGTTGGCCACGGTGGCGTGGAAGGAGACCACCAGCCGCCGGGCCCGCCGCACCTCGGCGCCGGCCCGTTCGTCGACGTGCTTCCACAGCACGCCGGCGTCTTCCTCGTGGATGCAGATCGCGTTGCGAATCACCTCGGGCTCGCCGCGAGAGTCGTGCACCGTCGCGTCCAGGTAGGTGATCTCCCCGAGGCAGTCGCAGCCGAGCTCCAGCGACGTGGTCATGAAGCCCAGACCCCACTCGCCGATGTCGAACGCGGTGCGCCGGTAGTGGTCGGGGCTGGCGTCCCGGTACGGCACGAACATCTCCGCGAACGACATCCGGTGCGCCACCGGCCGCACCCGCCCGCCGTCGTCGTAACGCACCTGGTGCAGCACCAGGCTCTCGCGATGGTTGAACCCCAGCCGGAGCTGCCAGTTCTGCCAGCGCAGCAGCCGGCCGTCCAGGGTGAACCCGACTCCAGAAGGCTGGCTGACCTCCAGCGGCGTGACCTCCCGCAGCGGCTTCCCGACCAGCGCGGGCAGGTACTCGCCCATCACCTCCGGCTCGCCCCCTGACGCGCCGACGGTGCTGTCTTCGATCTCTAGCAGCGTCATCCGGTTCAGGTCGACGATCGGGTGCAGCCCGCTCACGTGGTGCGCGTACGGGTTGCCGTCCGCGCTGCCCCGGTACCAGACGTCGCACCAGCCGACCCGCAGGCCCCGGTAGCGCTCGGGCACCAGCGCGGCCCCGTAGGCCCACATGTCGATGAGCACCAGGGACATGTCGGTGATCCCGCGCCGGGCCAGCGTCTCGAGCACCGCGGGCTGGGCGCGCAGCATCTCATCGCACTCGTGCCATTCGTCCACCGTCATGTTCGGCTGCTGGCCCGGGAGATCCTGCCACGCCGTGACCGCGCCGTCGGCCAGGGATACCACCGCCCGGTAAGCCCGGCCGTCCGAGCGATCCCAGCACACCGCGATCGCCTCCCGGGGAGGCGTCTCGCCCGCTTCGTGGGCGGCCAGGGCGTCCTTGCCCGGCTCCTTGAGCTCGATCGAGGCGAACCGCCAGGCCGGGCCGACCCCGCGATCGCGCCGCAGGATCCCGGCCACCTGCCGGATCTCCTCAGCCGACAGCGGGTCCAGCGGATGCGCCCGGCCGACCTCGGAACGCGCCTCGTCCAGCTTCGTTGCGTCGGTCACGATTGTCCTCCATTCCGCGACAAGGCCTATCCTTGCTGATTACCGGCGGGGAGGCCAGATCTGCCCGTTGAGTCCTCTGGTCCAGGTGTTACCACGGCCCGGGTTGCCGGGCCGCAACCCGGCCCCTGAGGATTCCCCGGCCGCGGGTACCCAACCTTGCGGTGGCCGCACCGCAGGCTCTACGGTGCGCCCATGCACAGTGTGGATGCCACCACCGAGGCGATGATCAGGTCGGTACTCGCGTACGCGGAGAACCGGCTGCGGCTGGACCCGGTTCCGCTGGACCAGGGCTCCCGGGACCCGGCTGAGCTTGACGCCGCGCTGAAAGGGCTGCTTGGCCCCGAGCCGCACACCCCTGACCAGGTCCTCGGCGTATACACCTCAGTCGTGGCGCCGGCCGTGATCTCGGCCGACAGCCCGCGCTTCCTCGGGTTCATCCCGGCCGCGCCGACCAAAGCGTCGCTGCTGTTCGACATGCTCATCTCGTGCGCGTCGATCCAGGGCATCTCCTGGCTAGAGGCCGCCGGGGCGATCCACGCCGAGAACCTCGTGCTGCGGCTGATCGCCGACCAGGCCGGGCTGCCGCAGAAAGCGGGCGGGTGCTTCGTCTCCGGAGGCTCGGCCGGAAACCTGTCCGCCCTGGTCGTAGCCCGCGAGGTGGCCAAGCGCAAGGCCGGGCCGGACGCGGCCGGCCGCCGCTGGCGGGTGGCGGTCAGCGAAGACGCCCATTCCTCGATCGTCAACGCGCTGCGGATCCTGGAGATGGACCCGCTGATCGTGCGCGCCACCGATCACCGGCTGACCGGCGAGGGCCTCCGGACGGCGATCGCGGCGGACGGGGATCCCGGGTCGCTCGCGGCGATCGTGGCGACGTCGGGCACGACGAACGCGGGCATCATCGACGACCTGGCCGGCGCGGCCGCCGTGGCGCGCGAGCACGGCCTGTGGTTCCACGTGGACGGCGCGTACGGCGGAGCCGGCCTGTTCGCGCCGAGCGTCCGCAGCCGGTACGACGGCATCGAGCACGCCGACTCGTTCATCGTGGACCCGCACAAGTGGCTGTTCGCCCCGTTCGACTGCGCAGCCTTGCTCTACCGGGATCCAGCGGTAGCCCGGTCGGTGCACAAGCAGGATGCCTCGTATCTCGACGTCATCCACGACACGCCGGGGGAGTGGAACCCGACCGATTACGCCTACCACCTGACCAGGCGGGCCCGCGGCCTGCCGCTGTGGTTCTCGCTGTCGGTGTACGGCGTCGAGGCCTACGCCGAGGCCATCGAGACGGCGATCGAGCTGGCCCGGCAGGCCGCCGCGGAAATCCGAGCCAGGGACAACCTGGAGCTGATCCGCGAGCCCGAGCTCGGGATCGTGCTGTTCCGGCGCCGCGGCTGGGACTCGGGCCGGTACGCCCGATGGGCCGATCAGCTGCTGCAGGACCAGGTGGCCTTCATCCCGCCGTCGGCCTGGGAGGGCGAGACGGTGGCGAGGTTCGCGTTCCTCCACCCGCACACCCCGATGGAACTGGTGCGGCAGATCCTCGACCGGATGGACTAGGCACGCGCCCAGGCCGCGCAACCAGAGCTCGTTTCGATAGCCAGCCGGTAGCTTTCAATTCATTCGATTATATGTTTTAATAACGGTACGAGCTTACCCAGCTGGCGGGGATCCCCGGCTGCCACCGGCCCGGACCCTTCCGACCGTTGACTGCGAGGAACCTCGCCAGGCCGCGACCGGCCCGATCAGGAGGCGACATGCTCGCTGCCGTTGCCGCTGGTGCCAGCCACCCCGCCGTCGCCTCTTTGCTGGGACTCGGGGCCGCTGGCCTCGCCAGCGCGGTGGTCGCCATGACCTGGAATGTGCACGCGCGCCAGATCCGGCTCGCCGAGCTGCTGGCCCGCCGCCAGGGCATCGTGACCGGGGAAACGGCCGAGCCTGGCCAGGCGCTCAACGGGCACGGCGACCCCGAGGCAGCCCTCGTGGACGTCCAGGAAGCGCTGGAGGCTGTAGCGGCCCAGGGCACTCAGAGAGGCCAGAAGCCTCAAGGAAGCCAGGTCCAGGAGAACCACGGCGGGCGGGGAGCCGCGAGGCCAGCCAAGCTGGTCATCGAAGGCCCGGAAACCGTGGTCGTCGGCGAGCAGGTCCGCTACCGCGTCCGGCCGTCGGGCAACGGGCAGGCCGTGACTTGGGCCGCGGGCGGGGGCTCGGTGTCGCAGGCTCCTGATCCGGCCCATC
>JASHVM010000192.1:0-5642 GCA_030044595.1 Streptosporangiaceae bacterium | reverse complement strand
CCGGCGGCTGAACGGCACCTGCACCAGCCGCCGGGCCAGCTACGCCCTGCCGCCCGGCGAAGCCGTCGAGGAATTCGGCCGCTTCTTCGTCCCGCCCGCGCCGGCCGACGAAGCGGGCCCGCCAGGCTGAACCGGGCCCGGCTGCGCGGCCGGGTCGTCCGGCACCCGGCTCGGCACGATGCCGAAGTGGTCCCGGTACGCCGCCAGCGGCCGCGCCCTGCCCCGGAGGGGCGTCTTGACGGCGGGCGACGAGTGGTTATTCGCGCAGCGGGGGTTCGGACCAGGATTGCGCGGTGCGCCACTGGCTGTCCGGATACCGGGTTTGCAGAGTGCGCTTCCAGCGTCCGATCAGGTCATCGGGCCGGTGGGTCCGCCGGTAGCGGCATACGGCTCGCCAGTAGGCCGCCTCGGGCGCGGCGTAGGTGCGCGGGAAACGGCGCAGGACCTCGTCGTACGCCAGCTCGGCATCCAGGTCGCGGTGCTGCCGGGCGAGGGCGCGGGCCCGTCCGAGCAGGAGCCTGGCGGTGAACTCGGCAGGCGGCCAGTATCCCTGCCAGGCGTCGTATTCAAAGCCATCCGGGCCAAGGACGCGCAGGTCCGGCGTCCAGATCTGGCGGAAGCGCTCGACCAGCGGCGCGTTGGCCTCGTCGGTGGTGTCGATCTGCACCGGCACGAAGTTCTCGGTGATCGTGGCGACGACCGCCGCCTCGCGGTAGCTGACGTTCTTCAGCGCCGCGCAGCCGCCTCAAGTGGGGGAGAAGAAGTCCACGAGCACCAGTGTCCCGGCCTGTTCTGCCTCTTGGCGGGCGGCGTCCAGGTCGGCAGGCCGCCACGAGATCGTTTCCATCGCCTACTCCCTTCCGGGTGGTAAGGGGCCGTCTGGTGACAGTGTGCTGCCGCCGACCGCTGCGAGTCGAATCGGCCGCCGCCGGGGCCGCGCGATCCCGGGCCTGTCTTGCCACCGTGCCCCCTGGAAGGGACAATGTCGCTGATGCGACCCTTCGGTTTAGCCTGAGCCCGTGGCGTCCGAGCCTGGGCCGTCGGCGTTGGCGGCCAGCGGCCAGGCTGGTTTGTGCCCGGCCGCCGTCGAGCCGACCGTGAACCTGCTGCGCCGCGTGCGCCGCCTGGCGACCGGGGCCGTCAGGCCCCGTGCCTTAAGCGGCCGGGGGTAGACGACGACGCGAGCGCTCACGCCGCTTCGCGCTCGGCCGACGCGGCGAGGGCGGGGCGCGCCATCGTGGTCGGCGCGGCAAGCACCACCGGGCGGACCTGCGGGAGGGCGTCGCTCCCGCCGATCGGCAGCGCGTCCGCGTCCGGGTGCTTGATCACCAGCCACAGCGGGATGCCGCAGACGGCACTGAAAATCAGGGCACAGAGCGGGATGTTCAGCCAGAACCAGGCCATGTCTCTCACCTCCAAGGAGAGCACGCCGGCGAACGGTTCGCCGGCGCTAGGTCTCCAGCCTCGGGAAAAGGGGCCGGGGGAGACACCGGGGGCTCAGGGGGAAACACAAGGGAGCGGCGCAGCGGGCGTCCGCACCAGCCACCGGCACGGTCGTCATGGTGTGCTCCGGCGATCGCGCGATGGTTCCCTTCCTCCGGGAGCTGGCTCGCTGATGATTTCGAGTTTATAATTTTTATGTGCGTATTCTATCGCCCCGGCATGCAGTCCAGGTTCTCGTTGCCGTCATGATTGCTTTGCCGGTAGCGGGCACCGCCGTGCTGCTGGCCCACGCCAGCGGCATGCATCCGCGCCTGGCTCCGCAGGTCCACCCGTCCGGCCAGGCCAGCTCCGTCACGGAGGCCGCCTCGATCCCGGGAGCCGCTGCGGGAACGCAGGCCGACTCGGCCAGGCAGGCCGCGTCCGCCGTGCCGGCCGGCCCGGCCGGCATCCCGGTGACGGGCGCCGCCTTGGCCAACGCGGCCACCGGCCGGGTCTTGTGGAGTGTCGGCCTTGACACCGAACGGCCGATCGGCAGCATCGTGAAGGTCATGACGGCCCTGGTGGTGATCCAGGCCGGTGACCTGAACCGAGAGATCACGGTGCCTGAGTCGGTCATCGCCTACCTGGACAGCCAGGACGGGCCGAGCACCGCGGGCCTGATCGTAGGCGACCGGCTGACCGCGCGGGAGCTGCTCGAGGCGCTGCTGCTGCCGTCCGGCTGCGACGCCGCCTATACCCTCGCGCAGGCCTACGGCCCGGGAATCGGCGCGTTCATCGCCAAGATGAATACCGAAGCCCGAAGGCTCGGCCTGACCGGCACGCACTTCTCGAACTTCGACGGCATGCCGTGGCCGAGCGAGTACTCCACCTGGTCGACCCCGGCGAACCTGATCGCGCTGGGCCGGGAGGCCATGAGCTACCCGGTGTTCCGCACGATCGTCGGTCAGGCCAGCTACTGGCTCCCGGCGGGCGACGGCCACCACGGCTACCTGTGGCAGAACACCAACCCGCTGATCGGCGCCTACCCCGGCGCCACCGGGATCAAGACCGGCGACACCCGGGCGGCCGGCAACTGCCTGCTGTTCGAGGCGACCCGGAACGGCCTGACCTTGATCGGGGTGACGCTGGGTACCCCCGGCGACGACATCACCGTCACCGGCCCGGTCGCCACCCGCGTCCTGAACTGGGGCTTCAGCCACTTCTGAGCAAAAGGCGGCACGCGGACGGGCCCGACCACGCCCACTTTCCTCCGGTTTCCCCGGGGCTCGCCTACCCTGGGGGTGTCCGCCGCAGCGTCGTGGTTCCGCCGTGCAAGGCGGCCGTCCGAGCCCGGAGGATTTATCCCGAACGGCTCGGGGTGGCAGCCCCGATCGAGGTACCACCGGGCCGGTCGCGAGGAAGGGAAACCGTGACGTGAACTCGTTGCCCCCGGCAGGTACGTCGTCTCTCGGCGGCCCGCCCTCGCCGAGATCGACTGGCGCGCAATTGTGGCTTCGCTTCCTGTCCGGGCCGGACATAGACGTGCTCGGCATCTCCCACGCTGAGATAGTTGCGGCAGCGGAGGACGCCGTACGCGCGCACGGCGACGGGCGCGCTGTCGCCGAGCCGAGGGTGCACCTGATCCCGGACAACGACGGCGCCGGTCATTTCAACGTGCTCCGCGGGCATCTGCCGGGGCGGTACGCCAGCGGCGTCAAGGTGGTCGGCGACTTCGTGGCGAACTATGCCGCCGGGCTGCCCAGCGAACTCGGGCTGCTGATGCTGTTCGATCCGCAGACGGGTGCCCCGCTGGCGGTCATGGACGCCACCATGATTACGGCCTGCCGGACGGGCGCCATGACCGCCGTGGGCGCCCGCTACCTGGCCCGGCGCGATTCCCGCGTGCTCGGCCACGTCGGGGCCCGCGGGACCGCGTTCTGGAACGTGGTGCTGCTGGATGAGATGTTCGACCTAGACGAGATCCGGATCGCGAGCCGTCGGCCCGAGTCCCGTGCGGCGTTCGCGCAGCAGCTGGCCGCGGTCACCAGCACCCCCGTCCGGGTGACGTCGACCGCCGAGGAGGCCTTCGACGGCGCCGACATCTTGGTCGAGGCGTCGCGGCTCACCGCGCCCGAGCCGCTGCTGCGCACCGGCTCGGTCAAGCCCGGTGCCTTCGTGGTCCCGTACGGCACGGTCAGCGCGGTGGAGCTCGACCTGCTCGACGTGATGGACAAGGTGGTGGTGGACGACTGGCGCGAGGCGCAGTCAGGACGGTTCGGCGCGCTGCGCCGCCATGTCGACACCGGGCGTCTGTCGGCTGCCTCGCTCTACGCCGAGCTGGGCCAGATCGTCACCGGCCGGATGCCGGGCCGCGAACGCCCCGATGAGCGGATCCTGTTCTGGCACCGCGGGCTGGCCATCCTCGACATCGCGGTCGGCCTGGCCATCTTGCGCCGGGCGGAGCAGCAGGGCGCCGGGACGATGCTCCGGTACCGCTAAGTGATGTCCACCGTCACCATCACCCAGGTCGGCGATCCGGATCTCGGGCTCATCCGGGCCGTCGCCGCCGGCCAGCGCGTCAGCATCGGGCCAGGCCTGCTCGCGGCGGCTCAGCAGCGCTGCCGGCAGGCCCGGCGGGCGCTGCGCGACGGGCTGCCGGTGTACGGCGTGAACACCGGCATGGGAGCTCTTTCCTCAGTCCGGCTGACCGAACAGCAGCAGATTTCCCAGCAGCGCAACCTGCTTCTGGCGCGGGCCACAGGCGGTCCGCCGTGGCTCGACCCATTCGAGGTCCGGGCGATCATCACCGTCAGGCTGCTGACGTTCCTGACCGGCGATGCCGCCGTGTCCGGCGGGCTGTGCCAGCGGCTCGCCGATTTCCTTGACCACCGCATCGTCCCCGCGGTCCCCCGCACCGGTGCGGGGTCGGCGGGCGAGATCATGCAGCTGGCGCATGCGTTCGGGCCTATCGCGGGCATCGGCCAGGTGCTCGAGCCAGACGGCGGCCTGCGGCCCGCAAGGCAGGCACTGCGGAACCGTGGGCTGAGCGAATTCCGCCTCGGTCCCAAGGAGGGCATCGCCTTGATCCAGGGCGTACCCGGGGCCACCGGCCTGTGCGCGCTGCGCCTCGGCGAGGCTGCGGCGCTTACCTCGCTCATGGAGGCGGCCGCGGCGCTGTCTATCGCCGCGGCCAGGGCGCCGCGCGATCCCTACCGCGCCGCATGCGGGCGCGGCGATGAGATTCTTGCTGCGGTGCTCGGGCGGCTCCGCGCGGCCGCGGGCGATGACCCGTCGCCGCGGTCGCTGCAGGCGCCGGTGTCGTTCAGGGTCGCCGGCCCGGTGCTGGCCCAGGTACTCCGGGCTGCCGCCCAGCTGGAGGCGGCCGCCCATCGGTCCCTGACCGGGGTCACCGATTCTCCCGCCTGGCTCGGCGGACGATTCACCGGTACTGCCGGGTTCCACGGAATTGACCTATCCGCGCATTTCGACCAGCTCACCGCGGCGTTCTGCCATGCGGCGGAGGTGGCAGCGGCGCGCATCCACCGGCTGATGGATCCCGCGGTTACGGGTCTGCCCGCGCAGCTCGCCCGTGAGCCGGGTCCCGAAGCCGGCCTTGCGCCCGTCCACAAACGGGCGGCCGGCGAGGTCCATGCCATGCGGCGCCTTGCGGTCGCCACCGCGGTCGGCCTGATCGAGACGTCCGGCGGCCAGGAGGACGTGCAGTCCTTTGCCTGGGAAGCTGCCGAGAAGCTCTCCGCCGCGTTGCGCCACGCTCGCGCGGTCACGGCCTGCGAGCTGCTGGTCGGCTATCAGGCCGCCGCGCTGTCCGGACGCCCGACGCCACCGGGATGCCGACCGCTGCTGGACTGGCTGGCCGGACTGATCGGCCCGATCAGCGGCGACCGGCCGTTCGGCGACGATATCGAGCGTTTGATCCAGGCAGGCTGCCCCCCGGCTGACGAGGCCGGAACGTACGCCTGACCCGGGACATCGGCCAGCCGAGGGGTCGGCCGGGCTGCCCCGGGCCTACCTGCTGGCTCCGGTGAGCTGGGTGGCGGGTAGCTGGGCGCCGCGGCCGGCGATGCGGACGGCGATGAGGTAGCCGGCGGCGGCGACGACGCCGCCGACGATCCAGGAGATGTCGGCGCCGCCGAGGGCGTTGACCAGGGGGCCTTTGAGGTCGGTCTGGTCGACGAAGAGCAGTTCCACGCCGCAGGCGA
>JASHVM010000191.1:0-7721 GCA_030044595.1 Streptosporangiaceae bacterium | reverse complement strand
CGTCCGGCCTGGCCGCGGGTACCCCCCGTCGGCACGCCCAGGTCAGCGCGAGCCTGCCGGTGACCACCGCCGCGACCAGCGCCGCGGGTCCCCGGCCGTGACCGGCCGCCTCCGCGTGGCCGAGGGCCGCGACCTGGATGAGCACGGTCAGGACCAGGGTGACGGTGCCGAGCGGGCCGATGTCTGACTGGCGCATGATGTCGAGCGCGGCCGGTGCGGGCTTGCCGCTGCCCAGACCGTCGGCCAGGTCGGCCAGTCCGTCCAGATGCAGTCCTCGGCTGAGCAGCGCGAGGGAGGCCACCGCGAGAGCTGCCGCGGTCAGCGGGCCGGCGCCGAGCAGATGATCGACCACGATCAGCACGGCCGCCGCGATGGCACCGAGCAGCAGCCCCACGGCGGGTGCCCACGCCATCGCCGCGGCCACGGTGGCCCGGTCCGGCGGGCTGTCCGATCCGTGCGCCGGGGACGGCGGAACGGTCCCGCGCACCGGGAACACGGTGAGCAGCGTCAGGGACAGCGCCAGGCCGTTCCGTCTCATGCCGAAGGAGCCTATCGGCAGACCGCGAAAAGACGTACTATCTCAATAGGCGCTGAACGTGACAGGGGCCAGCGTGACAGGGGCGAAACGCAGCCGGATGGCGGTGGGTTAGACGTGTCCGAGTGGTGGTCAATAGAGGTCTTCGACGCGACCGAACTGCCCGCCCGGGGCTGGAAAGACTCCTACCAGGACAAGCTCATCGAGTCGGCCGTGACCAACGGGGCGATCTACTGGGAGTGGCACGAGCATCGCTACGGCGTGGTGTTCGAGGTGCTGTTCGACTCCGACGAGCAGTGGGAGGCGTTCCGCGCCCTCCCGGCTGTCCGCTCGGCCCTTGACGGCGTGCCCGATCCGGTGAACGGCCTGATCGTTTACCGGGGTCGCGGCGGCGGGGCCGGCCCGCGCCAGCCGCGCCAGCCCAAGCCCGCACCGGGCGCGGCCACGGTGGAGTTGCCCGAGCCGGCCGAGGAACGCGTGCTGGACCTCGCCGGGATCACGCCGCCGGGGGGTCCGGAAGACGGTTACCGCGTCGGCTAGATTCGGTCCGGTGGGTGAAGCATCCAGCCAGACGGTGCAGGATGGGGGCATGAGGGAAACGCGAGCCGCGACCGATGGCCTGCGGGCCGCGATCGAGCGCAGCGGCTATTACCCGGGGCTGGTGTCCGACGCGGTGGCCTCGGCGCTTGGGTCAGAACCCGTGGTGGCCTACGTCGTCCACCATGACGCGATCTTCGATCCCGGACTGGAGGTGCGCCGCCACATGACCGTGCTGGCGCTGACTCCGACCCGGCTGGTGTACTCGCATACCGACGAGCATCCGGCCGATGAGTCTGACAGCCGGCCGCGGGCGGAGACAAGCACGGAGGCGATCCGGTTCGCCAAGATCTCGTCCGTGGCGCTCACCGGCATGGTCCCCGACCCGGCCGCCTACGTGCCGGGCGTCACCCTCCCGTCGGAGGTCATGCTGACCATCGGCTGGAACGTCCTGTCCCACCTGGAACTCGAGCCGGCGCACTGCGGCGACGAGAACTGCGACGCCGATCACGGCTACCTGGGCACGATCACCGCCGACGACTTCTCGCTGCGGGTCAGCCAGGACGCGGACGGCGAAGAAGCCGTCCGGCAGTTGCTGGGTTTCGTGCGGGCCCTGTCCGACGCCACCGCGCTGGCCGGTGGCTGAGACCCTTTCGGTGTTGTTTTGCCGCTGGCGCCCTCCAGTGGCACGATGTTCCGGGCAAAGATGCGACAGGCAAGGCGATGACAAGTTAAGGCGATGCCCAGCCGAGCCGGCGCTTGGGCAGGGCACTGAGTGGCACCCACGAGTAGCAGATGAGGATTCCCGCATGACGCTCGAGCCGAGACATCCGCCGATGGTGCCCTCCTACGGGGCCGCGACCTTGGCCGAATTGTCTTCGTCCGTCCTCGCGTCCCTGGATCCGGAAGCGCCTGAATCGCAGAACGTCCTCGGCCTGGCGCCCGCGCAGCGCGCGTGCCTGCTGATCGTGGACGGGCTTGGCTGGGAACTGCTCCGTGATCACCCCGCCGCCGCGCCGTTCCTGTCCGAGCTCGCGCGCAACTCCAAGCCGATCACGGCCGGGTTCCCGGCCACGACGGTGACCAGCCTCGCCTCGCTGGGCACCGGACGCCCGCCTGGCCAGCACGGGATGCTCGGCTACAAGGTCCTCGTACCAGGCGAAGACCTGCTGCTCAACGGGCTGCGCTGGGACCCGCGGGTCGATCCCCGGCAGTGGCAGCCCCTGCCGACGTTGTTCGAGCGAGCTACCGCGGCCGGCATCGCAGCCATCCACGTGGCCCCGGGCTCGTTCCGCGACAAGGGTCTGACGACGGCGGCGCTGCGCGGCGGGGAGCTCTGGCCGGCCAACAGCATGGGCGCCCTGGCGGCACAGGCGGCTGCGGCCCTGGCGGAGAACGGGCGCGCGTTCGTCATGGTGTATCACGGCGATCTCGACGGGACCGGGCACGTGTTCGGCGTCGGCTCGGATGCCTGGTACAACCAGCTGGCCCACGTGGACAAGCTCGCTGAACAGATCGCCACCGCGCTGCCGTCCGGGACCTGCCTGTACGTGACCGCCGACCACGGCATGGTGGACGTCGGTCCGGAGGACAGGCTCGACGTGGACGCCACGCCCGAGCTACGGGCCGGGCTGGCCCTGCTCGGCGGCGAGCCGAGAGCCAGGCACCTCTACGCGCGGCCCGGCGCCGCCGGCGATGTCCTCGCCACCTGGCGCGAGGTGCTCGGCGAACGGGCCTGGGTGCTGCCGAGGGACGAGGCCATCAAGGAAGGCTGGTTCGGCCCGGTGGACCCGCGCATGACCGACAGGATCGGCGACGTCGTAGCCGCGCTTGCGGGCAACTTCGCCGCCGTGGCCACGAAGACGGAGCCCGGGCAGTCCAGGCTCTTCGGCATGCACGGCTCGCTGACCCCGTCCGAACAGCTCGTTCCTGCGCTCGCCTTCGCCGCGACGTGACGGGCGCGGGCAGGTTCCTGGTCACCGCCGCGACGCTCGCGGAGGAACTGACCAGCGAGCCAGGACCGGTCGTCCTCGACGTGCGGTGGCACCTCGGCGGCCCTCCCGGCCTGGACAGCTACCGGCAGGGGCATCTGCCCGGTGCGGTCTTTGCCGACCTGGACCGCGAGCTGGCCGGGCCGGCAGGCCCGGCCGGGCGGCACCCGCTGCCGGATACGGCGAAATTCCAGGCCGCGATGCGCGCGGCCGGGGTCAGCCGGGATAGGCCCGTCGTGGTGTACGACGGCGCGGACTCCACGGCCGCCGCTCGCGCGTGGTGGATGCTGCGCTACTACGGACACCAGGACGTGCGGGTTCTCGACGGCGGCTACCGTGCCTGGCTGGCCGCCGGGCTCGCGGTGACCACGGCGGATCCGCCGAGGGAGCCAGGCGACTTCACCGCGCGCCCGGGCCTGATGCCGGCGCTCGACGCGGCCGCCGCCGAGGCGATCGCTCGGACGGGCCTGCTGCTCGACGCCCGGGCGCGCGAGCGCTACCGGGGCGAGCACGAACCGGTTGACCCGGTGGCCGGGCATATTCCGGGCGCGGTCAGCGCGCCCACGGCCGGCAACGTGAACGCGGACGGCACCTTCAAGGACATCGCGGAACTCGCCGCCCGGTTCGCGTCCCTCGGCGCCCGGCCGGCCGGCGCCGTGGGAGTCTACTGCGGCTCTGGCGTCACCGCGGCGCATGAGGTTCTCGCCCTCGCGCTGGCCGGCATCCCCGCCGCGCTCTACGTGGGCTCGTGGTCGAACTGGATCGCCGACCCCGCCCGCCCCGTCGCGACGGGCGATTAAGCGGAAGGTGTCAGCCTTCGCCGAACTCGTCCTCCCGCTTCACCAGGACGACCGGGCACCGGGCGGCGGCAGCGCAGATCTGGCTGACCGACCCGAGCAGCAGCCCGGCCAGGTGTGACCGGCCGCGGGTACCCAGCACGAGGATGTCGGCGTCCTTCGCCGCGGCGAGCAGCGACTCCGCTGCCTCGCCCTCGGCCACCAGCGGCAGCAGCGGAACCGACGGCTTCGGCGCGACCGCGCTGACCTTCTCGATCACGAACTCCTTGCTGGCCTTCTCCAGCGCCTCCCGGTCGTACAGGCCCGGGAAGGAACTGAACGGTACCTGCCAGGCGAACACGGCGGTCACCTGACCTCCGTGCTTCTCGGCGTCCCGGAGCGCCCAGCGGAGCGCGGCGTCACTGTGCGGGGACCCGTCGACGCCGACAACGACCTTGTATGTCATCAGCTTCACGGCGTGGCGGCCGCCTGGCGGCGGCGGGGCTGGCGCCGCTTCACCTCCTCTGGGATGTCAGTAGGCCGAGGCCGTAGTCGGGTTCGGGGACGGGCCAACCTGCGATCAGGCGGGCTGGACTCCGAGGCGCGCCTTCGCGGGCTCCTCGGCGTACGCCTCCTCTTCCAGCTGCTCGAGGCTCTTGCCCCTGGTCTCGGGCAGCGCCACCAGGGTCAGCAGCAGGCCGACGACCGCCACGACCCCGGCGATAGTCATCGCCCGGTTCAGGCCGTGCGTGACGGCCAGGAAATCGGGGAACAGGAACGCGCCGGCGAACGCGCCGAGCTTACCGGCCCCGGCGGATATGCCGTGGCTGGTAGTTCGGACGTCGGTGGGGAACAACTCGGCCGGGTAGATGAACGTGGTCATGTTCGGCCCGAACTCGGTGAAGAAGTAGCTGATGCCGTACAGGATCAGGAACCACCAGACATGATGCACGACCGCCGTGACGAGCCCGATAACCAGGAACATCAGCGCCATCATGAAGAAGCCGAGCATCTGGATGCTCTTCCGCCCGGTCTTGTCCATCAGCAGCACGGCCACGATATACCCGGGTACCGCGAAGACGGCGACGATAGCGAGCTGGACCAGGGTGTTGTGCAGCAGGCTGGCGTGCGGGTTCAGCGCCTTGAGGATCTCCGGCTGGGAGATGGTGTTGCCGTAGTAGCAGAAGTCCAGCAGCAGCCACGCGCCCGCCGTGCCGATGAGCCAGATCAGGATGCGCCGGTTACGGAAGATCTTCATGTAGCCGTCGAGCGCGCTCTGCTGCTGCCGCGCGGCGGATTCGCCCTTCGGCGCGGCCCCCGTGCTGCCCCCGGTGGCATCCGCGATGGCCGCCGCGGCTTCTTCGTGAGCGCCGCCGGCCATGGCGAACCGCGGCGTTTCGTGGATCTGACGGCGCAGGTAGTACACGGCCAGGCCGGGGATCGCGCCGAAGCCGAGCAGGAGGCGCCAGATGAGGTTGTCGGACATGCCCGAGGCCAGCAGGATCGAGGCGATCAGCGGGCCGACGACCAGGCCGGCGGCCTGCATGGAGAACACGAGCCCGACCATCTTGCCGCGGGTCGACTTGCTGGAGTACTCGCTCATGATCGTCGCGGAGACCGGGTAGTCGCCGCCGATGCCGATGCCGAGGATGATCCGGCAGACGAGCAGGAACGTGTAGTTCGGCGCGAACGCCGACGCGATCGCGCCTGCCGCGAGGATCAGCACCTCGTAGCCGTAAATCCGCTTGCGTCCGAGGATGTCCGCGATCCGGCCGAACACGATCGCTCCCACGGCCGAGGCCAGCAGGGTGGCGGAGTTCAGCCACGAGACCTGGCTGGTCGACAGCTTCCACTGAGTCTCGATCAGCGCCACGACGATGCCGATGACGAACAAGTCGTAGGCGTCGGTGAAGAAGCCCATGCCCGAGACGAACATGATCTTGAGCTGGAACCGGCTGATCTTGGAGTCGTCGAGCGCCTGGAAGGGATCGGCACTGGGTGCTGACGCTGCGGAAGTGCTCATAACGCGACGATAAATTTGGGCGGGCTCCTCGTGTAGGCCCGCTTCCTGCATATTTGGTTAACAGACAGCAAACTATTGCGGCCCCGGCATTGGTGCAGGCGGATCACCTTCGGCGGGTGATGTGCCGCCTGCCGCCAGGCTCGATACTGCTGCACGTAACAAAGGCCAGCCAATCGAGAGTGAAAGAGGCGGGACATGGCAATCGGGCCTGTGCAGCTCATCGTCCTCGGGTTCAACCAGCCTGACTTCCACGGCGAGATCATCGCCGAACTGGAGCGGCTCCGCGAAGCCGACATGGTGCGCGTCATCGACTCGCTCGTCGTCTACAAGGACGCCGACGGCGAACTGGAGGTGGAGCACCTCAGCAACCTCACCAAGGACGAGGCCATCGAGCTCGGCAGCAAGATCGGCGCGCTGATCGGGCTGGGCTTCGAGGGCGAGGAGGGAGCGGAAGCCGGCGCGCTCGCCGGTGCCGAGGAAGCGGACGCCGAGGGCGGCGTGCACGTATTCACCGAGGAGGAGGGCTGGGATGTGCTCGAGGACATCCCGAACGACTCCGCGGCAGCGCTCATCCTGCTCGAGCACCACTGGGCGGTGCCGCTGCGCGACGCGGTCTTCCGCGCCGGGGGCTTCCGCATCAGCGACGGCTTCATCAGCCCGCTCGACCTGGTGGCGATCGGGCTGATGTCCGCGGACGAGGCGAACCAGCACCACGAAATGGAAACCTCGGGCGCGGCGAGCGCACAATAGGTACCAGGACGAGAACGGAGGCAGGAGATGTTCGGAGCACGCAGAGTGGCCCGCCGCACGTCGCGGCGCACCGCCCGTCGCGTTGACCGCCGCCGCATCTAGCGGACCGGCGCAGAGGTCGGCCAGTAGAACGCGGCTCAGCTAAAGCGCCGCCGCGCTCGGGCCGGACCAACCGCTGCCACCTGGTCCCGCCGCCTACAGGCGGCGGGACCAGTTCTGGCCGACCAGGTCGTGCCCGAAACTGTGGTGGCGGTTCTCGTCGTCCAGGGTGAAGCCAGCCCGCTGGTAGATCCGCCTCGCGTCGGCCAGCACGTCGTTGGTCCACAAGGTGATGCTGGCGTACCCGGCCCGGCGGGCGAACCGGAGCACCTCCTCGACCAGCCGCGAGCCGATCCCGAGCCCCCTGGCCCACGGCTCTACGAGCAGTAGCCGCAGCCGGGCGGTCGTGGCGTTCTCCCGCACGCAGAACACGCAGCCGGCCGGAATCCCGTCTACCTCGGCGATCCACGCCGCCTCGGCCTGAGGATCCCTGCGGTCCACGTAATCCGCGACGATCCTGGCCACGAGCGCCTCGTAGGAGGCGTCCCAGCCGAACTCCTCCGCGTACATCGCGGCGTTCCGCTGCACCACCCAGCCCATGTCGCCGGGCTCGGGTGCCCGGATCAGGTAGCCGCGCGGTTGCGGAGACCCGGTGAGGATGTCGGTGATGACGTGCATGGCGTCCAGCAGCTTGCGCCGGTCATCGTCGCGGACGCCGGCCAGCATGTCGCTGGTCTGCCTGGCCGACCGGGTGTCCAGGCCCGCCACCGCGGTACGGCCGGTCGCGGTGAGCCGGATGACCTGGCGGCGGCCGTCGGCGGCCGAGCGCTCCCGGGTGACGAGGCCGTCAGACTCGAACCTGGTCAGGATGCGGCTCAGGTAACCCGCGTCGATGTCGACCGTGCGCCGCAGGTCGCTGACCTCGCTGGCGTCGCGCTGGGCCAGCTCGAACAGCAGTCTTGCCTCGGTGAGCGAGTACGGGGTGCCGAGGTACTTGCCCCGCAGCAGCCCGATCATGTTCGTGTAGAAGCGGTTGAACGCGCGTACCGCCGCTACCGCAGCGTCATCGG
>JASHVM010000190.1:0-3286 GCA_030044595.1 Streptosporangiaceae bacterium | reverse complement strand
CGCGAGGGCCGGCCCGACCAGGCTGGCCGCGCTGTACGTCATCGCGTCAAGCGCGGAGCCGCGGCCCAGCTCGCGCCCGGTCACCACGCGCGGAAGCTGCGCGGTCCAGCCGCCCGCCACCGCCGGGTTGAACAGCCCGGTGATGAGCGCGATCAGCACCACGGCCGGCATCGGCAGCTGCCCGGCCGTGGCGTCGATGGCGACGATGCCCAGCGCGTAGGCGATCAGTGTCATGGCGAGCAGGCGATCCGGGCGGCCGCTGCGATCCAGCAGCGCGCCGAACACCGGGCCGCCCACCGCGCCGGCGATGATCACGCTGGCCAGCAGCTCAGAACCGGTGGCTGGCCTGCCGGTCACGGCGAAGCCGAGCAGCAGCAGCGCCGGTCCCGACATCTCGTCCCCGGCCCTGGCCGAAGCCGCGCCCCCTAGGTACCACCGGAGCCCTCGCGTGGTCTGCCCGAAAGGACCGCCCCCGCTCACGGCAGGCTCCGAGCCCCCCGTGACCCCCGGATCCGGACGGGCCGTGTAACGGGATTTCATATAAATACGTTACACTATCTTCTATGATCAGCTCGTCGGCGCTGCCCGGCAGCGGCGTGCACGACGCGGCGCGCCGGGCGGCGGACATCCTCGCCGTCCTGCTGCCCAGGGCGGGCAACCGGCTGGTGCCCGGCAGCCTCGACGAGCGCGCCGCGCTGATCGACGTGCTGCGCGCGCACGGCGAACCCGAGCCCGTCGAGCTATCCGCCGCCGGCCTGGCCGGGCTGCGCGAAGCCGCCCTCGAGCTCCGGGAGGTCTTCACCGCCGGTGACGTCGCCGCGGCCGCGGGCCGGATCAACGAGCTGCTCGCCGGGCGCGCGCACCCGCCGCGGCTGACGACGCACGGCGGGACCTCCGGCTGGCACCTGCACGTGGACGGCAGCGACGACGCGCCCTGGGCCGAGTGGTTCCTTACCTCGTCGTGCCTGGCCCTGGGCGTGCTGCTGGCCGAGCGCCAAGCCCCGCCGGCCGGGATCTGCGAATCGCCGTCCTGCGCCCGGCCGTTCGTGAACGTGGGCCGGGGCAGCCCGCGACGGTACTGCTCGGCCGCCTGCGGCACCCGCGAGCGGGTCGCCGCGCACCGCCAAGCCCGCCGGGCGGGGGATCGGCCGGGCAGCGCCGTGAAAGGCTAGTGCCATGGACTACACCCATCTGGGCCGCTCGGGCCTCCGGGTAAGCCGCCTGTGTCTCGGCACGATGAACTTCGGGCCGCTGACCCCTCCCGCCGACGCGCGCGCGATCATGGACCGCGCGCACCAGATCGGCATCAACTTCTTCGACACTGCCAACCGCTACGGCGGGATGCAGAGCCCGCCCGGGCAGGTCGCTCAGCACAGCGAGTCGCACCCGGGCTGGACCGAGGAGATCATCGGCGACTGGTTCGCGGTCGGCGGCGGACGGCGGGAGCGCACCGTGCTCGGCACCAAGGTGTACGGGCCGATGGCCGACTGGCCCAACGAGGGCATGCTTTCCGCGCTGAACATCCGGCGGGCCTGCGACGCGTCACTGCGCCGGCTGCGCACTGACTACATCGACCTCTACCAGATGCACCACGTCGACCGGGATACCCCGTGGGACGAGATCTGGCAGGCGATGGAGGTGCTCGTCGCCCAGGGCAAGATCCTCTACGTCGGCTCGTCCAACTTCGCCGGCTGGCATATCGCGCAGGCCAACGACACCGCGGCCGCGCGCAGCTTCTTCGGCCTGGTCAGCGAGCAGTCGATCTACAACCTGCTGACCCGCGAGATCGAGCTGGAGGTGCTGCCCGCGGCGATCGACTACGGTGTCGGCGTGATCCCGTGGTCCCCGCTGCACGGCGGGCTGCTGGGCGGCGTGCTCAGGAAGGAGCGCGAGGGGCGCCGGCGCCTGGCGGGGCGGGCCAGGGAAACGGTGGAGCAGAACCGAGAGCAGATCGCGGCCTACGAGGACCTGTGCGGCGAGCTGGGCGAGGAGCCCGCGAACGTGGCGCTGGCCTGGCTGCTGCACCAGGAGGGGGTCACCGGGCCGATCATCGGGCCGCGCACCGTCGGGCAGCTCGACGACGCGCAGCGAGCGGTGACCCTGCGGCTCGGCGACGACGTCCTCAAGCAGCTCGACGACCTGTTTCCCGGATACCGGCCGGCGCCGGAGCACTACGCCTGGTGAGGGCGCTGGCTTGAGCGACGTGGCGGCCGCAGACTCTTCTGGTCCCCGGGCCGCGCCGGCGGGCAGGACCCCGAGCCTGCTGCGCGACCGCACGGGCTTGCAGCGGGTCACCAACATCGAGCTGTTCTTCGACCTGGTGTACGTGTTCGCGGTCACCCAGCTGTCGCATCACCTGCTCTCCGATCCCACCGTCCGGGGCGCGCTCCAGACCGGGCTGCTCCTCGTCATGGTCTGGGTGGTCTGGGCGTACACGACCTGGGTGACCAACTGGCTCGACCCGGAAAAGATGGAAGTCAGGCTGCTGCTCGTCATGCTCATGCTGATCAGCCTGGCCATGTCGGCCGCGCTGCCCCGGGCGTTCGGTGACCTGGGCCTGGTGGTGGGCGCCGCGTACGCGATCCAGCAGGTCGGCCGAACCTCCTTCATGGTGGCCGCGCTGCGCGGTCACCCGCTGCAGGCGAACTTCGAGCGCATCCTGGCCTGGTGCGTGGTGAGCGGGGCGCTTGCCGTGGCCGGCGGTTTCGCGCACGGCGGGGCCAGGGACCTGCTGTGGGTGCTGGCGGTCGGGGTGGACCTGGCGGGCGGCGCGGTCGGCTTCTACACCCCGTGGCTCGGCCGGTCCCACACCTCGGACTGGACCATCGAGGGCGGTCACTTCGCCGAACGCTGCCAGGCGTTCATCCTGATCGCGCTGGGCGAGTCGATCGTCATCATCGGCGCGACCCTGTCCGGCGAGAAATCGGTCACCTCTTCCGGGGTGACCGCCTTCGTCGTCGCGTTCGCCGGGTCCGTCGCGCTGTGGTGGCTGTACTTCGACCAGAGCGCGGCGGCGGCGGCCGAGGTAATCGCCCGCTCTCCCGATCCGGGCCGGCTGGGCCGTTCGGCCTACCATTTCATCCATCCGGTGATGGTGGCCGGCATCATCGTCAGCGCGGCGGCCGACGAGAAGATCCTCGCCGAGCCGGCCGCTACGGCGAGCACGGCGTCGGCGTGGATGATCCTGGGCGGCCCGGCGCTTTTCCTCGCCGGTCACGCCGCGTTCAAGCTGGTGGTGTGGCGGCACGTGCCGTGGCCCCGGCTGGCCGGGATCCTCGTGCTCGCG
>JASHVM010000189.1:0-3071 GCA_030044595.1 Streptosporangiaceae bacterium | reverse complement strand
ACCTCTGTGACTCCGCAGACGAGGGCGAAGAGGACCAGGGCCGCTGCGGCCACGGCGGCCGCGCGGGCGGCCACGAGCTGGCGAGGCGTACCGTTCGGCTTGGCCGCGGGCCTGGTCCCGGGCTTGGCCGCGGGCCTGGTGCCCGGCTTGGCGCCAGGCCGTGACTTCGGCCTCGTCTCAGGTTTGGTCCCGGGTCTGGCGACCGGCAGGGCCACAGGCCGTGCCTCCGGCTCGGTAACAGGCTCGGGCGCCGGGCCCGTGACCGGCTGCCCGGCCGGTCTGGTGAGCGGATTGGCCGTCGGCGGGCCGAAACTGACGAGATTCTGAGTGACCTGCGCGGCCACCCCGCCCAGCTCCGCGGACAGCTTGGTGACGGTCGCGCGTATCTCGGCCGCCTCCTGCTCAGCTGTCGTGAGCGTGGCCGTGGCCTGCTCGGAAGCCCTACGTACCAGTTCGGCGGCCTCCTGCCTGGCATCTGCGAGCGACACGGCCACCTGGTCGCGCGCCTCATGCCTGATGTCGGCGGCCTGCTGATTGGCCTCGGAGATGATCCAGGTGGCCAGCTCCACCGAGCCCGCGTCCCAGACCTGAACGCGCTCGGGCTGGTCCCAGTCCGCCTCCGGCCGGACCCGGTCGATCATCCCGGCCGGGAGCGACCCGTCGGCCGCAGGCGGCCGGTCGGCCGTGGACGGCAGTTGCCGCCACGCGGCGGGACCGCCACGGCCGGGCCCGCCGGGCCCGCCGTTGTCAGCCGGCGGTTGGGCATCACGCCAGGGCAGGAAGGGCGGTTCGGGCCAGCTGGGGTCGCCGTCGACCCGCAGCGCCGCTTCGGTACCGGCCCAGCGCGGGTCCGGCCGACCCGGCCAGCTGGGGTGATCGGGATGCAGAGCATACGGTCCGGGCCGCCCGGGCCAGCTGGGGTAGTCATCGGCGTGCAGGGCCTGCCCGGCGGCAGGTCGGCGGGGAGATGACATCGATGGGTTGCCGACCGCCGCCGGGCGGCGCGGCCCGGGGGTCCTGTCTCCTGCGGCGGGAAATGCGGATATCCGCGTGCCCGAGCTAGCCCGGTCATGAGCCGGGGGCCTGCGCGTCCTGCCGTGAGCGCTGCGCCGCCTGTTGCCGGAACGCCGGTGATGGCGGTAGGCGAGCATCAGCGCCGCGCTCGCCAGGACGAGGACTATCTCGGCCGTCAGCGCATGATCGGCCAGGATCCCGGTGATGAGCGCGTGGCCGTCCGCCGTGCCCGGTGACGTCCTTGCCGCATCTGCGGCCAAGGCGAGTCCGGCTCCCACGACGGTACAAACCACGGTCACCATGAGAGTTGCCGCTGTTACCCGCATAAAGCTCCCCGGCGCTTTGCGGGAACCCTCGCACGAGTTCTTCATCTCCGCCGCCCTTGCGCGACATCCCAGGTCATAATGCAGGCCGGGTTAGCTCCACGACTTAGTGGTGACAGATATTGAGGGAATCCATGACGAATTCGTGAAAACAGGAAAGCTAATCTCTCCGCGCGCCGTATGCGCGTATCCGGCGGTATCAGCAAGAGCCTTCCGGCCAAGTCCAGGCGGTACGTACACGGTTTTCAGAGCCCGCACGACAGCCCTCGGGTGAATTCAGAGGTCAGCGCCTTGCTGGTGACCGGGCGTATCTTGGGGAGATCACGTTGTGCACACGTTTAGCTCGGTGAGATCGTTTCATGATGTTTTATAACATAAACAAGAGCGGCCTGCTGCTTCGGTAATAAGTACTTAAGATCTCTTATTCCGAACGGCGGTGGCGTACGGCCAGCCGCCCGGCTGCGGTATCCCCGGCGTAACGCGCCCTGCGGTAGCAGTGGTCGCCGGGGCTCCGACGAAACGCACGCGGCCGGGCATCCTCGTGGCAACCCGGGATTGCGAGCGGGTGGCTAGTGCTGCATCAGGCAACCTTCGCCCCGTCGGAATGGTGACCCCTGCCCGGCGGGGTCCCCGTTGCAACGATCGCGGCGGTGACCTTCGCCAGCGCTGTGCACGGCGGCGCGTATCGGGCAGCGCCGCATCCCAGCCAGGCGCCCTATTCGAGCACGGACACAGCCGTCTTCAACTCGTCGAACACTACTCGCGCGTACTCGAGGAGGGTCCGCGGATCCGCTGACGAGGTCCACCGGTCGAACGCTTCGTAGAACGCACGCGCGCCCAGTTCGGCCGCGAGATCGGCGGCGAGTTCCGAGATGCCGTGCGTGCGAAGAGCGTCCGCCATCGCCTCGGAGAGCGCCACCCGCTTGGAGGCGGAGCGCTCCTGCAGCTCCGCGCTGTGCGCGATGACCGCCCGAAGCCGCCGCCCGATCTCCCGCCGGTCCTGCGTGAACGAGGCTGCGAGTGCGTCCAGCGCCAGGCCGACCATCTCCAGCGGCGTGGCCGATGCGGGCGCCTCGGCGATCGCCTCGGCCACGATCCGGCCGTGGATCTCCTGCCCGGCGAACAGTACCTCGCGCTTGTCGGCGAAGTGCCGGAAGAACGTGGTCTTGGTCAGCCCTCCGGCCCGTTCGGCGATCTCGTTGACCGTCGTCGCCTCGTATCCCTGCTTCGCGAACAGTTCGACCGCGGCGCGGACCAGCCGTTCCCGTGCGTTCGGTTCCCATCGGGCCATGGGGACCATCCTAGGTGACGTGACTTGGTAACGTCACCGTGCTACCGTGATGTTACCAAGTAACATCACCTTCCCAGGGAGATCCTCATGCGCGTCTTCGTCACCGGCGCCAGCGGCCACATCGGCTCCGCCGTCGTTCCCGAGCTCATCCACGCAGGTCACGACGTCGTCGGCCTCGCCCGCTCCGACGAGGCGGCCGCGACCGTCCGAGCGATGGGCGCCGAGGCCCGCCGCGGGAACCTGACCGACCTCGACGGCCTGCGCGAGGCCGCCCGCAGCGCCGACGCGGTCGTCCACCTCGGCTTCCAGCACGAGGGCATCGCATCCGGCCGCTTCGCCGAGGTCGCCGCGCAGGACGAAGAAGTCGTCCACTCGATCTGCAGCGAACTCGTCGACACCGGCAAGGCCTTCCTCGGCATCGGCATGGGCCGCGTCGAGGACCT
>JASHVM010000188.1:0-30242 GCA_030044595.1 Streptosporangiaceae bacterium | reverse complement strand
GGGCGGGCCGCGCACGCGTTCGCCGACGCCAGGATCGTGGTCCTGCCGCGCACCGGCCACCTCGCGCACATGGAGCACCCGGACGCGGTGGCGGCCGAGATCGGCGTCCTGCTGGCCGAACGCACCCGGGAATTCCCGCTCGCGCCGGCCGGTTGACCGTGGCACGGGTGGGACAGCAAGGACCACCACCCGTTCGGTGAGAAAATATTCTTTTTGGAGAACACTGTGTCGCTCCCCCCGCTGGTCGAGCCCGCCGCTGAGCTGACCGCCGATGAGGTCAGGCGTTACTCACGTCACCTGATCATCCCGGACGTGGGGATGACCGGGCAGAAGCGGCTGAAGAACGCCAAGGTCCTGGTCGTCGGGGCAGGCGGCCTGGGTTCGCCCGCGCTGCTCTACCTGGCCGCGGCCGGGGTCGGCACGCTCGGCATCGTCGACTTCGACGTGGTCGACGAGTCCAACCTGCAGCGCCAGGTCATCCACGGCGCCTCCGACGTGGGCCGGCCCAAGGCCGAATCGGCCCGCGACAGCATCCGCGAGATCAACCCGCACGTCAACGTCGTTCTGCACGAAACCCGGCTGGACTCCGACAACGCGATGGAGATCTTCGCCGACTACGACCTGATCGTCGACGGCACCGACAACTTCGCCACCCGGTACCTGGTCAACGACGCCTGCGTGCTGCTGGGCAAGCCGTACGTGTGGGGGTCGATCTACCGCTTCGACGGGCAGGCCAGCGTGTTCTGGGCCGAGCACGGCCCGTGCTACCGCTGCCTGTACCCCGAGCCGCCGCCGCCCGGGATGGTGCCGTCCTGCGCGGAGGGCGGCGTGCTCGGCGTGCTGTGCGCGTCGATCGGGTCGATCCAGGTGAACGAGGCGATCAAGCTCATCACCGGGATCGGCGACCCGCTGGTCGGGCGGCTGATGATCTACGACGCGCTGGAGATGACCTACCACGCGGTCCGGGTGAACAAGGACCCGGAGTGCGCCGTCTGCGGCAAGAACCCGACGATCACCGAGCTGATCGACTACGAGGAGTTCTGCGGCACGGTGTCCGAGGAGGCCGCCGCGGCCGCCGAAGGCTCCACGATCAGCGCCAAGGACCTGGCCGCGATGCTGGACGCGGGCGAGAACATCTTCCTGATCGACGTGCGCGAGCCCAACGAGTACGAGATCGTGTCCATCCCCGGCGCGACGCTCATCCCGAAGGGCGAGTTCGTCTCCGGCGCCGCGCTGGAGCGGCTGCCCCAGGACAAGCGGATCGTCCTGCACTGCAAGAGCGGCGCGCGCAGCGCCGAGGCCCTGGCCATCGTCAAGAACGCCGGCTTCGCCGACGCCGTGCACGTCGGCGGCGGCGTCCTGGCCTGGATCAGCCAGGTCGACCCCTCCCTGCCGACCTACTGACCCGCCCCCGGGCCGCGCCGCGCCGCACTTCGCCCTGTTCTGGATTCTTTTTGGCCGAACGGGCCGTGGTTCTACCTCCTGGCCCCGTGCGGGCCCGCCTGGGTTGTCTGTTTCGGCCCGCCATAACCGAGGTATGACCAGGTCAACTGCGCCGACCGGGAGGCTGCCCATGAAGGGAGATCGGGTCGAGGTCGTCATTGACTCCGGCGACGGGACCCGGACCTACGAGGTGGCGGCGACCCGCGCGGGCCGGCGCGTCGACATCACCAACCGCCGTGGTGTCGTCGAGGTCAGCGAGGTGACCCGCACCGGCACCGCGGTCAGGACCGCGCGGTTCATGTCCAGCCGGGTGGTCGCGCTGGTCGAGCACCCCGCCGACAGCCCCAAGTAGCGCGGGCCGGCGGCTAGCATGCCCAGGTGGACCTACTCCAGCCGGTGATACGGCCCTACGCGTGGGGTTCGAGATACGGCATCGCCGCCCTCCAGGGCCGTCCGGTCCCGTCCCCGGGCCCGGAGGCGGAGCTGTGGATGGGCGCGCACCCGTCGGCGCCTTCCGGCCTGGAGCGGGACGGGCGGCGGACGACGCTGGATGCGGTGATCGCGGCCGACCCGGGCCGCGAGCTCGGACCGCGGTGCGTGGCCCGGTTCGGCCCCCGGCTGCCGTTCCTGCTGAAGGTGCTGTCGGCCGAGCGCGCGCTGTCGATCCAGGTGCATCCCTCGCGCGCCCAGGCCGAGGCCGGCTTCCGCGCCGAGAACGAGCGCGGTCTCGCGCCGGGCGACCAGGCCAGGAACTACTCCGACGACTGGCCCAAGCCCGAACTGCTGTGCGCCGTCACCCGGTTCGAGGCGCTGGCCGGCCTGCGCACCCCGGCCGACGCAGCGGCCATCCTGCGCGCCCTGGCGGTCGGCGAGCTGCAGCCGCTGGCGGCCGGGCTCGAGCTGGGGGAGGTCGACCTGCGCGGCGCGCTCGGGTTCATCCTCCGCTGGCCAGAGGCGGACCTGGTCGGCCGCGTGGTCAGCGCCTGCGAGCGGCTGGCCGCTGACGGGCCCTACGCGGGCGCCTGCGCCGCGGCGCTGCGCGTGGCCGCGGCCCATCCCGGGGATCTCGGAGTGGTGGCCATGCTGCTGATGCGGCACACCGTGCTGGAACCGGGTGAGGCCGTGTTCATGCCGGCCGGAGGGCTGCACGATTATCTCCGCGGCACCGGCGTCGAGGTCCTCGCCAACTCCGACAACGTGGTCCGGGCCGGCCTCACCAGCAAGCACGTCGACGTGCCCGAGCTGCTGAAGCTGGTCGACCCGGCCGTCACCGTGCCGGTCCTGTCGCCGCGCCGGCTCGCCGCCGCGGTGACAGGATTCGACACCCCGGCCCCGCAGTTCCGCCTGTACCTGATCGACCTTCTCGCCGAACCGGTCACCCTCCCCGGCGCCGGTCCCCGGATCCTGCTGTGCACCGAGGGCGCCGTCATGCTGCGCAACCAGGCGGGGGACACGATCAAGCTGGGCCGCGGCGAATCCTGCTTCCTCTCCGCCGCCGACGGGTCGGCCTGGTGCGCGGGCCCGGCGTACGCCTTCCTGGCCGGGGTGGGCGAGCTATCGTGAGCCCGTCCCAGCCGCCGCCGGCAGACAGTTGCGTTGCGGGCCTGACGGATCCGCGATGACCTTCCCGTATTGGCCGCGCCCGTATTGGCCCGCACCTGCCGCGTCGGCTAGACTGCGTGGGCGCAACGGGTCCCGTACCCGGTGCCGGTGGGGTATGGGGTAATTGGCAGCCCGACAGGTTCTGGCCCTGTTAGTCTAGGTTCGAGTCCTGGTACCCCAGCCAGTTCAGCCGACAGCGCGGACGCGGTACGTGTCCGCGCTCGCTCATATCGCAGGCATCACGCTGATCAACGCGCGCCCGGCCCGCGTTGATCAGCCGCGTCAGCCGCCGGTTGGCCTGACCGGCGCCCACACGGTAGTCTGTACGCCGCTGGCGATGCCAGCATCCGGCCCGGCACCTGCCGGCGCCATGCTCGGCCCCGTCGTCTAGAGGCCTAGGACGCCGCCCTCTCAAGGCGGTAACGCCGGTTCGAATCCGGTCGGGGCTACCAACCACCCGCGGCTTGTCTCCCTCGTCCGCCCGACCTGCGCCCCGGCGCGGGTCAGGTATCGACGTTCGGGTTGTCGGCGGGCAGGGGGACCAGGCGGGCCGGCGGCTGCGGGATGACGATCGCCCTCTCGACGCTCAGGTCGGGCCGGACATGGACGAGCTCGCCCGAGGCCAGCATGCGCCATCCGGTCTCGCCGTCGAGCTGCTCGGACGCGACGACCACGGACGGCCTCTCGTCCAGCGCGGAGGCGTGGATTGAGGATGTCGCGCTGCGGACGTGCAGGCCCGGGGCTGTGCCCCGGCTCGCGCCGGCCGGCCGCTCGAGAATGTGCAAGGCGTGCTGGTCCGGGTAGCGCAGCGCCCACAGTTCGCCCGGTGCGGTCACGATGGCGTTCAGCGAAGAGACCGGCAGGTGCTCGGCGATCCAGCTGACCGCGGCCGTGATTCCGGCTCCCACGTCGCCGCCGTGGGCGTCGGTCTGCTGGGTGATCAGCGCGAAGTACCGCTCGGAGTCGGTATCCCCCAGAACCAGGCTGGCGTAGGAACCCAGTTGCTCCTCCAGCCGCGGCAACTCACCGAACCCGCCGTTGTGCGCCATGATGCGGCCGTGCATGGCAAACGGATGGGTATTGTGCAGGCTCCGGCCGCCCACGCTCGCCCACCGGACGTGCGCGACAAAGGTCGAGGACTCGGCCTGCCGAGCCTCGTGGGTGAATTCCTTATCGCTGAAGGCCGGCTCCGGTTGCTTGTCCACCACGGGTGCGCCAGCGGAGTCGAAGAACCCGATACCGCTGCCATCGGCGTTGCGGTGGCTCTGCGCCTCCAGCGAATCTGGAGCGTCAAGCAGCCAGAACGTCGCCCGGACGCGGGCGGTGCCGGAATTCAGCCCGAACAAGCGGCACATGGCGTCCCTGTTCTTCCCGATATCCGCCGGGTCCCGCCGTACCCGGCACCAAGCGCGGCCGGGCAGGCCGTTCCCGACGCCGGCCCCGCTACGCCTTGCCCGAACGCGTCGGCTTCGGACGAGACTGCCGCCGCGGCGTGCCGGACGCCTCGCGGGTGGTCTCCGCCCCGCTCCGGCGGGCCAGCCCGAGCGCGACCATGCGGCCGAAATGCGCGTCGGTGAGCTTGGCGAACATCCTGCCGATCTTGCTGAGCTGCGGCGAGTCGCCCCCGGCCAGGAGACGAGCCAGCGCCTCGCGCTCCGCGGCTATCCGCTGGGCTTGACCAAGCGTCTCGCCTACCAGGCGCCGGGCCCACAACGCCAGCCGGCCAGCTACCGAGGGATCCTCGACGATCGCCTCGCGAACCCTGACGACCGCGAAATCGGAATGACTTGTATCCGCCAGCACATCGTTCACCAGGGCCTGGGTCTGCGGATCAAGAAGGTCCGCGATCGTGCGGTAAAAATCAGCCGAAATACCGTCGCCAACGTAGGTCTTGACCAGTCCTTCGAGCCAGTCGGCGGGACGGGTGCGCGCATGGAACGCGTCTAGCTGTTGCATGAACGGCCGCATGGCGGCGTCCGGGTCGGCGTCGAGTTCCTCCAGCCGCTGTAGCACCTTCCGGAACCGGCCGTACTCGGCGACCGCCATCTCGGCCAGCGCGATCTTGTCGGGAAGGGAGGCCGCTATTGCCGCGTCGTCGGTCAGCCGGAAAAAGGCACTCAGGGTCGCGTAGCCCAGCATGCCGAGAAAATCGACCACGCTGTCAGCGTGCTCGCCTCGCTGCAGTTCGACCCCGGTCACTGGCCACTCGGGGTGTGTGCGTCCGCGTCAGACCTGCTGCCCCGCCCTGTCTCTGTCACTACGCCCGCTAGTGACGTCGATGGTTCAGCCAGCATAATCACCAGTATAAGCAGGAGGCCGTCAAAGGCGCCGTTGGTCGGCTACCGTTCAGGCTTGGCTCGCGCACCGTGGCCGTGACGCGGCCTGGTTGCCCGCCTGGTCACCGACGCGCGGCAGGTCAGCCCTATAGTATTCGCTGAGGCAGAAGGAGACCGATGGCCGAGCGTCGCATCCTGGATGGTTCGCCGGCCTTCTGGTTGTTTCTGAAGTTCGTGCTGCTCGGCCCCGCGCTGCACCTGCTGTTCCGGCCCAAGGTCACCGGGCTCGAGCACATCCCGCGCGAGGGCGGCGCCATCATCGCGGCCAATCACGTTTCTTTCCTGGATCCGCTGCTGCTGCCGCTCGTCGTCCCGCACCGCCGGGTCATGTTCCTGACCAAGGTCAAGTACATTGACAAGCCGGTGCTGCGCTGGTTTTTGACCGGCGCCGGCGTCATACCCGTGGCCACCGACGATCCACGCGCGGTCACGGGCGTCGTTACCGCGGCGGTGGAGGTCGTACGTTCCGGACGGCTCGTCGGAATCTTCCCGGAGGGGACGAGGTCGCCGGATGGCCGGTTGCAGCGGGGCAAGACCGGGGTGGCCAGGGTCGCGCTCGAGTCGGGCGCGCCGGTGATTCCAGTCGGGATCATCGGCACCGACCTCGCCTTTCCTCGCGGTGCCAAGCTGCCCCGGCCGCGCTCCGTGCGCATCGCCTTCGGCCCGCCCATCAGGTTCGCCGCCGGCGAGAAGGTCCGCAGCGCGTCGTTGAGCCGGGCCGCTACCGACCAGGTGATGGCGGCGATCCGCGATCTGTCCGGGCAGGAGGCCGCCGAGGTCGACACGGCGGCCTGAGCGGGCCATCGGCCGGCGTCATCGCTCGCTCGGCTTTATCCAGTCAAAGGTGCGTTCGACCGCCCGGTGCCAGTTCTCGTATTCGGCCTCGCGGCGCTCGGCGTCCATGCCCGGCAGCCACTGCGCCGCGCGGTGCCAGTTACGCCGCAGCACCTCCAGATCGGGCCAGTAGCCGGCGGCCAGCCCGGCGGCGTACGCGGCTCCGAGCGAGACAGTCTCGATGGCCATCGGCCGCATGACGGGAATGTTGAGGACGTCCGCGATGAACTGCATGAGGAGGTTGTCGGCGGTCATGCCTCCGTCTACCTTGAGCGATTTCAGCGCGAGCCCGGTGTCGGCGTTCATCGCCTCCACGACCTCCCGGGTCTGCCAGCCGGTTGCCTCCAGCACCGCGCGGGCCAGGTGACCCTTGGTGACATACGAGGTCAGGCCCACGATGACGCCGCGGGCCTCGTTGCGCCAGTGCGGCGCGAACAAGCCGGAGAACGCCGGCACGATGTAGCAGCCGCCGTTGTCGTCGACCGAATGCGCGAGGGTCTCTATCTCCGCCGCCGTGCGGATCAGCCCGAGCCCGTCGCGGAACCACTGCACGAGCGCGCCCGTGATGGCGATCGAGCCTTCCAGGGCGTACACGGCGGGCTCGTCGCCGATCTTGTGGCCGACGGTGGTAAGCAGGCCGTGCGTCGATCGGATCGGCTCATGGCCGGTGTTGAGGAGCAGGAAGCTGCCGGTGCCGTACGTGCACTTGGCCTCCCCCTGAGCGAAGCAGGTCTGCCCGAACAGCGCGGCTTGCTGGTCGCCCAGCGCGGCCGAGATCCGCACGCCGGGCAGGACCCGCCGGGCCAGGCCGTATGTCTCGGCCGACGGGCGAATCTCCGGGAGCATCTGGCGCGGCACGTCGAAGATCGCCAGCAGCTCGTCGTGCCAGTTCAGGGTCGTGAGGTCCATCAGGAGGGTACGGCTGGCGTTTGTCACGTCGGTGACGTGCATTCCGCCGTCGGGGCCGCCGGTAAGGTTCCAGATCAGCCAGCTCTCCATGGTTCCGAACAGCACGTCGCCGCGCTCGGCGCGTTCGCGCAGGCCCGGGGTGCGGTCGAGTAGCCAGCGCAACTTCGGGGCGGAGAAGTACGTGGCCGGCGGCAAGCCGCAGCGCTCGCGCACGATCTGCCCCTCGGCGCTACGCGACAGCTCGTCAACGAGGGCGTCGGTGCGGGTGTCCTGCCACACGACAGCCCGGCCGACCGGCCGTCCGGTATGGCGGTCCCACAGCACGGTGGTTTCGCGCTGGTTGGCGATGCCAAGCGCGACGACTTGATCGGTGCTGGCTCCGGCTTGGGCGAGGGCCTCGGGCGCGATGCGTTCGAGGTTGTGCCAGATCTCGACCGGGTCGTGCTCGACCCAGCCCGGTTTGGGAAAGTGCTGCTTGTGCTCACGCTGTGTGACCGCGACCAGTCGCCCGCCGTGGTCGAACAGGATGCATCGGGTCGAGCTGGTGCCCTGGTCCACGGCCACGACGTAGCGCTCTACCACCCCGTTCCCCTCCTTGCGCGGAAGGCGGACATCACCAGCGCGAGACCTCAAGGTCGCGAGAGATCGCGCGCGCCGCGTCGCGCACGTAGGTGACGAGCGTCGACTTCGGCTGTCCCTTGCCGTCGCAGACGCGCTCGACGGCCCCGGATATTCCTATGGCGCCGACCAGGAGTCCGCCGTGACCGCGAATCGGCAATGCCACGCTCGCTTCACCGACGGTCATTTCCCCCACCTCGGCGGCCCAGCCGTTGTCACGAACCTCGGCCAGCACGCGGGCGAGCGCCCTGGCTGAGGTAATTGTACGCCGGGTGTACGGCTCCAGCGGGTCCTGGCCGAGCGCGGCCGCGGCGTTCGCGTCGTAGGCCAGCAGTACCTTGCCAAGCGCGCTGGCGTGCAGCGGCAGCAGCGCGCCGACCTCTAGCGTCTGCTGCGTGTCATCGGGCCGAAAGACGTGGTGCACGACGAGGACCTTGCCCTCGAGCAAGGTGCCAAGCCGCACCGCCTCGCCGCTGCGCGCTGCGAGCGCATCCGCCCAGTTGATCGCCCGCGATCGCAACTCGTTGACGTCAAGGTAACTGGTGCCCAGCTGGAGCAGTCGCGCCCCGAGCTGGTACTTGCCGGTCTCGTCATCCTGCTCGACAAAGCCGACGCCCCGGAGCGTCCGCAAGATGCCGTGGGCCGTGCCGCGGGCCAGGCCGAGCGAATCGGCGATCTCGCTGACCCCCAGCCGCCCCGAGCCCTCGGCCAGCAGCCGGAGGATCGCGGCCGCACGCTCGATTGACTGAATCGGGCCGGGCATGCGTGGAACCCTACCGTCGTCGGCAGGCGCTCGACAATGCCGGCACCTTTGGCTTTCGTCAACCCCGTAACGAAGGCCAGCCCCCGGCGGCGGGGCGGTTGCCCGGCAGCGCCGCACCGCACTCCGATTCGGCAATGTCGGCACTTGTTTGTTGACGCCGCCTGTGTGGCGGCTTAGCGTCCTAGGAGCCGGGACTCAGGTCACACGCCTGCGTGTGACCATCCAGGTCCGGTGTCCGCACCCGGTCGGGCTGTCGCCAACGAGGGAGCCATGATGGACGCTGAAGTCTTCCGGGCCTGGATAAGGTTGGCCGCCGACGTGATCGACGCCAACCGCGATCACCTGACCCAGCTGGACGCGGCGATCGGCGACGCCGATCATGGCATTAACCTCGCTCGCGGCTTGACCGCGGCGCTCGAGGCTCTCGACGCTCACGACCCGGCGGCTGCAGCGCCCATGACGCCCGGCAAGATCCTGACCGTGACGGGCAGGATCATTATCTCCACGGTCGGCGGCGCCGCCGGGCCGCTGTACGGCATGGCCTTCCGCCGGGCCGGAAAGTCCCTGGGCGACGCCGCCGACGTGGACCTGCCCACGCTGTCGGCCGCGCTGGATGCGGCTCTCGCGGGCGTCCAGAAGCTCGGCGCCGCCGTCGAGGGCGACAAGACCATGGTCGACGCGCTCGCGGCGGGGAACCGGGCCTTCAGCAAGGCGATCGCGGAGGGGGCCTCGCAGGACGATGCCCTGTCCGTACTCGCGCAGGCCGCCGCGTCCGGGGCGGTCGGCACCATTCCCATGCAGGCGCGGAAGGGCCGCGCGAGCTACCTCGGGCCGCGCAGCGTCGGCCACGAGGATCCCGGCGCCGCCTCCACCGCGCTCATCCTCGGCGCCTTGCGAGACGCCGCGCGGACCAGGTGAGGACGCGCCCGGGCGCCGCTTCGCCGTCAGCCGATCGCGGTCCACCGAACCCCGTCAGGTGAATGCGGAAAGGACCACGCCGCCGCGTCCCGCGCCCATTTCCCTGGAGACGGCCCGGGCCGCTTCGGTGACCGCGCGCACCATCTCGTCCCGGATACCGGGCACGAGCAGCCGCCCGGCCGCGCCAACCACGCCGATCGCGCCGGCCACCACGTCGTTCCGGGACAGGATCGGCGCTGCGATGCCGGCGTCACCGACGGTCGCCTCCTGGTCCTCTATCGCGTAGCCGCGCTGGCGGACCTTCGCCAGGACCCGGCTCAGCCCGGCCCGGGTGGTCTTGGTCTGGCCGGTCAGCCGGGCCAGGTCGCCGGCCAGCGCCCGGGTGCGCTGCCCCTCCGGCAAGTGCGCCACGATCGCGTGGCCCAGGGCGCAGGCATTCCACGGAATCGCCGCGCCGACCTCGAGGATCTGCACGGTATTGTCCGGCCGGAACTCGTGGTGCAGCACGATGACCCGGGATCCGGACAAGGTCGCGACCCAGACCGCCTCGCCGGCCCGCTGCGCCAGGGATTCCGCCCACCGCAGCGACCTGGCGCGCAGCTCAGATCCGTCCAGGTAGGCGTTGCCGAGCTGCAGCACGCCGGGACCGAGGCTGTATTTGCCGGTGCCGGGGTCCTGCGCGACCAGGTCGTGCGCCTCCAGCGTGCGAAGCAGGCCGTGCACCGTCGGCTTCGCCAGGCCGACCTGTTCGGCGATCTCGGTCACGCCCAGGCGCGGCGTGCCCGACCCGAGAACCCCCAGGATGTGGGCTGCGCGCTCTACCGACTGGATCATGACACCCTTTCAGCGATGCCGAACAGACTGAGCATACGGTATAAGTGCCCGACCTCACCCTCGGAATCGTAATCGTCTCGCACAGCGACGGATTCGCCGCAGGCGCCGCTCGGGCTCCTGCTCGGCGCCGCAGTCCCGGGCACGCCCCGGCTCCCGCCAGCCCGGTCCGTGATCGGGAAAGCTCGCTCCCTCTTGACTGCGCCCGCTACCAGGTTTATGTTTCGTGAAACATCGTTCGGCGATGTCGAACATATTAAGAGATACCGTCTCGCCGGGGAGGTGACAAGCCCCGGCCGCGCAGGCGGCCGAGGGCCGAACGCATGCGGCGATCGGCTGGTGGTGGTAAACCGCGCGGCCGGCATCCCGCCGGTGCCGGCCGGTTGGCTTGTCGGCGCGCTCACCCGGCCGCGCGCCTCATCGGCGAATACGCCCGGCCCGCGGCGTGGACGCTGGGACCGAGCAGCCCGCGGGAAAGGTGGGGCGCCATGGCCTTAGCCTGATTCCCGCTTCAAGCCATGTAAGTAACCCGTATAAGTAAAAAGGTGCTGGGTGCGATCAGAGGAATGGTCATGCCCGTAATCGGAACGCATGCAGGTCAATCATCAGCCGCATGCGCAAGCAGGGTTAGGAGGGTATTAGTGGCTGATATAACGCCTTTGCGCGGAGAGGGCCGCACGGTCGGCCGGATCACCGGCACGTGGGGCGAGTGCTTGGCGGAATTCTTCGGAACGTTCGTCCTTATCGTCCTCGGCGACGGTGTGGTGGCCATGGCGGTGGCCGCCCTGCCCGGCTCGGGCCGAACGGCGGGTCCCACGGTCATCTTCGACGCGGCGGGCGACTGGCTGCTCATCACGTTCGGATGGGCCTTCGCCGTCGTTATGGGGGTTTATGTGGCCGGCGGCGTGAGCGGCGCCCACATCAACCCGGCCGTCACCGTGGCGCTGGCCGTCCGGCGCAAGTTCCCGTGGGCTAAAGTCGGTCCCTACGTCGTGGCGCAGGTGGTCGGCGCGTTCGTCGCGGCCGCCCTGCTCTTCCTCATCTACCACCAGGCCATCGACGCGTTCAACCTGGCGGCCAAGACCCCGAAGTCCTCGGGACAGGCGCTGGCGACGTACTCGATCTTCGCCACGTTCCCGGCTAAATACTACGCTGGGTCAAGCATCTGGCCGCTGGTCGACGAAATTGTCGCCACGGCGTTCCTGCTGATCTTCATCGTGGCGATCACGGACGACAGGAATTCACTGCCCGGGTCGAACCTGGCCCCGCTGATCATCGGCTTCGCGGTCTTCGCGGTCGGCACGTCCCTCGGCGCCAACACCGGTTACGCCATCAACCCGGCCCGTGACTTCGGGCCCCGGCTATTCGCCTTCTTCGCGGGGTGGGGAAAGGTGGCCCTACCCGGGACCTACAGTGCGCCCGGATTCCATTTCAGCAATTACTTCTGGATACCGATCGTCGGGCCGCTTATCGGCGGCATCATCGGCGTGCTCCTGTACGACTACTTCATCGGCGACATCCTGCACGCGAGGCTGAAGGCCCAAGCCGCCGGCGAGGAGGAGGAAGTCCCCGTCGGCCGGGCAGGCCCGGAGCGCGAGACCGGCGAGGTCACCTAACCGCGAGCCTGGACGGGCCACCGCGGCGTCTCGCGCCAGGTCGGTGGCCCGTCTTCCAGGCCGAACCAGCCGGAAGCCCAAAGGAGAGCCAGGAGGAGACCCGAGAATGAAAAAGCTCATCAACGATCCGGCCGACGTGGTCAAGGAGGCGCTACAAGGTGTCGCCGAAGCGCACGCGGACCGGCTAAGGGTGATGACCGATCCCAATGTCGTAGTGAGGGCGGACGCACCGGTTCAGGGCAAGGTCGGCCTGGTGTCCGGCGGCGGCTCGGGCCATGAGCCCATGCACGGCGGCTTCGTCGGCGTGGGCATGCTCGACGCGGCGTGCCCCGGCGAGGTGTTCACCTCGCCGACCCCTGACCAGATGCTGGCCGCCACCAAGGCCGTCAACGGCGGCGCCGGCGTGCTGCACATCGTCAAGAACTATACCGGCGACGTGCTGAACTTCGAGATGGCCGCGGACCTCGCCCGCGACGAGAAGATCGAGGTCGAGGCGGTGGTGATCGACGACGACGTGGCCGTCCAGGACAGCTTGTACACCGCGGGCCGCCGCGGCGTCGGGGCGACCGTGCTCGCCGAGAAGATCTGCGGTGCCGCCGCCGAGCAGCGCAGGCCGCTGGGCGAGGTGGCGGAGCTTTGCCGCAAGGTTAACGCCAACTCGCGCAGCATGGGTATGGCCCTCACCTCGTGTACCGTCCCGGCGGCCGGAAAGCCCACGTTTGAGCTCGGCGCCACGGAGATCGAGATCGGCATCGGCATCCACGGCGAGCCCGGCCGCGAGCGCAGGCAGATCGCGCCCGCCCGGGATATCGTGGGGATGCTCGCGACGCCGATCGTGGACGACCTGCCGTTCCAGTCCGGTGACCGGGTCCTCGCCTTCGTCAACAGCATGGGCGGGACGCCGCTGATCGAGCTGTACATCGTCTATAACGACCTGTACCGGTTCCTGGCCGACCGCGGGATCGAGATCAGCCGCAACCTCATCGGCCCGTACATCACGTCACTGGAGATGCAGGGCTGCTCGATCACGCTGCTGAAACTCGACGACGAGCTCACCGCGCTGTGGGATGCGCCGGTTAACACGCCCGGCTTGCGGTGGGGTGCGTAGGTGCCGGTTTCTTACCGCCAGGTCTCCGACTGGATCCAGGCGTTCGCCGCGGCGGTGGCAGAGAACAGGGAATACCTGACCGAGCTGGACTCTGCCATCGGCGACGCGGATCACGGGATCAACATGAACCGCGGCATGCAGGCCGTACTCGGCAAGATGGACTCGGCCGACTCGGCCGACATCGGCGCCCTGCTGAAAACCGTCGGCATGACCCTGGTCTCCACCGTCGGCGGCGCGGGCGGGCCGCTCTACGGAACCTTGTTCCTTCAGATGGGTACGTCGGCCGCGGGCAAGTCCGACCTGTCGGGTGACGACTGGGCGGATGCGCTGGCGGCCGGGGTGGCCGGCGTGCAAAGGCGGGGCAAGGCCGAGCTGGGTGACAAGACGATGATCGACGCCCTGGTGCCCGCCGTGGAGGCGGTCAGGTCCGCGCTGGCCGAGGGCGACACCCTGGACGAGGCGCTGCGCCGGTCGGCGGAGGCCGCCCAGGGGGGCATGACCGCCACCATCCCGCTCGTAGCACGGAAGGGACGCGCCAGCTACCTGGGCGCACGAAGCGCAGATCACCAAGATCCCGGGGCGACGTCGTCCTGGCTGCTCCTGCGGACAGCAGCGGAGACGCTCGCCGCCAAGGACAGCTAGCAGCACTAACAGATGTGACAAAGGAGAGAGAGTAGATGGCCGACTACGCAGGAGCACTAGACCAGGGCACGACCTCGACCCGCTTCATGATCTTCGACCACCGGGGCCAGGTCGTGTCGATAGACCAGAAGGAACACGAGCAGATCTTCCCGCAGCCGGGCTGGGTGGAGCACAACGCCAATGAGATCTGGCAGCGGTCCCAGGAGGTCATTCAGGGAGCCCTCAGCAAGGCCGGCCTGTCGGCTTCTGATCTCACCGCCGCCGGGGTCACGAACCAGCGCGAGACCACCGTGGTCTGGGACCGGAACACCGGCGAGCCGGTGTACAACGCGATCGTCTGGCAGGACACCAGGACCGACCGCATCGTCAACGACCTGTCGGCCAACGGCGGCCAGGACCGGTTCCGCCCCACGACCGGCCTGCCGCTGGCCACCTATTTCTCCGGCCCGAAGGTCAAGTGGATCCTCGACAACGTCGAGGGCGCCCGGGCGCGGGCCGAGGCCGGCGACCTGGTCTTCGGCAACATCGACACCTGGTGCATCTGGAACCTGACCGGCGGGACCAACGGTGGCGTCCACGTCACCGACGTGACCAACGCCAGCCGGACCTTGCTGATGGACCTGGCCACCCTGCAGTGGGATGACAACATCCTGTCGATCCTGGGCATCCCGAAGAGCATGCTGCCGGAGATCCGGCCCTCCAGCCAGGTCTACGGGGATGGCACCGGCGTGCTGGCCGGCATCCCGATCGCCGGGGACCTGGGCGACCAGCAGGCCGCGCTGTTCGGCCAGACGTGCTTCTCGGTCGGCGAGGCCAAGAACACGTACGGCACGGGCAACTTCCTGCTGCTCAACACCGGCACCTCACCGGTACCGTCGAAGAGCGGCCTGATCACCGGGGTCGGCTACAAGATCGGCGACCAGCCGGCGGTCTACATGCTCGAGGGATCGATCGCCATCACCGGAGCCCTGGTCCAGTGGCTGCGGGACAACCTCCACCTGATCTCCTCCTCCCCGGAGGTGGAGACGCTGGCCAGGACCGTCGATGATAACGGCGGCGTCTTCTTCGTGCCCGCGTTCTCCGGGCTGTTCGCGCCGTACTGGCGCAGCGATGCGCGCGGGGTGATCGCGGGGCTGACCCGGTACGTCAACTCCGGCCACATCGCGCGGGCCACCCTGGAGGCCACGGCCTGGCAGACCAAGGAGGTCGTGGACGCCATGAACGCCGACTCCGGCGTGACCCTGACCTCCCTGAAGGTCGACGGCGGCATGGTGGTGAACGATCTGCTGATGCAGTTCCAGGCGGACGTCCTCGGCGTGCCGGTGATCAGGCCCACGGTCGCGGAGACCACGGCGCTCGGCGCCGCCTACGCGGCCGGCCTGGCGGTAGGTTTCTGGCGTGAAGTCGAGGATCTGCGGGCGAACTGGGGTAAGGACAAGGAGTGGGACCCGCAGACGGATCCCGCTCAGGTGGACCGGGAGTATGCCCTGTGGAAGAAGGCCGTAACCAGAACGTTCGACTGGGTGGAGTAGCGGCCACGGGAGCCGCCGTCGAGTGCGAGGTCCTCGTCGTCGGCGGCGGCTCCACCGGGGTCGGCGTGGCCAGGGACGCCGCCATGCGCGGCTTTTCCACCGTCTTGGTCGAACGCGGCGACCTGGCCACCGGCACGACGGGCCGGTTCCACGGCCTGCTGCACTCCGGCGGCAGGTACTGCGTGAAGGACCCGCAGGCGGCGCGGGAATGCATCGCGGAGAACGTCGTGCTGCGCCGCATCGCCGCCGACTGCATCGAGGACACCGGCGGCCTGTTCGTCACCACGCCGATCGATGATCCCGACTACGCCGACCGCTTCGTCGCCGGATGCCAGGCCACCGGCATCCCGGTCGAGGAGATCCCGGTGGCGGAGGCGCTGCGGCGCGAGCCGCGGCTGAACCCGCGGATCAGCCGGGCCCTGGTCGTGCCGGACGCGACGGCTGACGCCTGGAAGACGGTGTGGACCTGCGCCAGGTCGGCGATGGAGTACGGCGCCAAGATCCTGCCCTACCACGAGGTCATCGCCGTGACCAAGGACGGCGACCAGGTCACCGGCGTGATCGCGCGCGGTCAGGACGGCGCGGAAGTGCAGATCCGGGCGCAGGTCACCGTGAACGCCTCCGGAGCCTGGGCCGGCCGCATCGCGGCCATGGCTGACTGCAAGGTCCAGATCAGCCCGGGCAAGGGAATAATGATCGCCACCAACCACCGGCTGGTGCAGACCGTGGTGAACCGGTGCGTCATGCCGGCCGACGGCGACATCCTGGTCCCGATCAGGACGGTCAGCGTTATCGGCACCACCGACATCACCGTGGACGACCCCGATGACTGGGCGATCACCCGCACCGAGATCAATCAGATGCTGGAGTCCGGCGAGAACCTGGTACCCGGGTTCACCTCATCCCGGGCCATGCGGGTCTGGGGCGGCGTCCGGCCTCTCTTCCAGGATCACGCGCCGGCCGAGAGCAGAGACGTCACCCGGGCGCACGCCGTACTTGACCACCGCGCCCGCGACGGCGTGGGCGGGTTCCTGACCATCACCGGGGGCAAATTCTGCACCTTCCGGCTGATGGCGCAGGATGCCGTCGACGCAGCCGGCAAGGTGCTCGGCGTCACGCGGCCGTGCCGGACCGCGGACGAGCCGCTGCCCGACTCGCAGGAGCGGCGCTTCTACCAGCTCAGCTCCCGGCTGGCCGAGCGCGAGCAGACCCTGCTGGACGAGCAGCTGATCTGCGAGTGCGAGCTTGTCCGCCGGGGCCGGCTCGAGGACGAAGCCGCCCGTCGTCCAGCGCCGAGCCTGGATGACCTCCGCCGGGCGGTGCGTCTCGGCATGGGACCGTGCCAGGGCGGGTTCTGCATGTACCGAGCGACCGGGATCCTGCACCAGACCAAGCACCTGTCGGGGGCCGAAGCCGACCGGGCGCTGCTCGCGTTCCTCGAAGAGCGGTGGAAAGGCTACTACCCGCTGCTCCACGGCGACCAGCTGCGGCAGGCCTGGCTGGACAACTGGATCTTCCAGGGCGTGCTGGACGTGCAGCACCTCCCGCTGGCCGACCAGCCGCGGCAGCAGGAAACGGCGACCGGGCAGGCGACGTGAACGGGCCGCCCGGCGCGAGGTATCCCGACGTCATAGTCCTCGGGGCCGGCCTGTCCGGCCTGGTCGCCGCCATCCGGCTGGCCGAGGCCGGGCTCCGCGTCGTGACGGTGGCCAAGGGATACGGCTCGATGCGGCTGTCCCCGGCGACCATCGACATACTCGGCTACCGGCCCGATCCGGTGGACAGCCCGGCGCAGGCCCTGCCCGGTTTCGCGGCCGCCCATCCCGAGCATCCCTACGCGCTGATCGGCCCGGACACCCTGGCCGACAGCGTGCAGTGGCTCAAGGAGCACGTCGGTACCTACGCCTACGTCGGCGACCCCGGCGAGAACATGCTGCTGCCCACGGCTATCGGCGTTCCCCGGCCGAGTGCGGTGGCCCCGGAGACCATGGCCGGCGGTGACGTCCGCCGTGCCGGGCCGCTGCTCATCGCCGGGCTGGGCGTGCTGAAGGACTTCCACCCGTCGATCGCGGCCGAGAACCTGCAAGCGGCCACGACCGCCTACGGCCGAGCGGTGCAGGCCAGGCCGGTGATGCTGCACCCGTCGGCGAACGGCCCGGCCGACGTCAACTCCCTCGGCCTGGCCCGGCAGTTCGAGGATGGGGCGTTCCGCAGCGCGGTGGCCGCGGAGCTGCGCGCGGCCGTCCGGGGCGAGGAGACGATCGGGCTGCCCGCGGTGCTCGGAATGGATCAGGCGCGCTCGGTCTGGACAGAACTGCAGCAGGCCGTCGGACGCCCGGTATTCGAGATACCGACCGCCGTCCCGCCGTCGGTCCCGGGCATGCGACTGGCCCGGGCCCTTCAGGACCGGCTGCGCCGGGCAGGCGGGAGGTTCGTGTTCGGTGCCCAGGCTGTCGGTCCCGAGCTGCGCAACGGGAAGCTGGCGGGCGTGCGGATCCGGTCGGCGGCCAGGGTGACGCCCCGGATGTGCCGGTGGGTGGTACTCGCCACCGGCGGGCTGGGCGCCGGCGGCATCGAGGTCGACCTGTCCGGCGCCGTCAGCGAGCATTCCCTCGGGCTGCCCGTACACGCCCCTGGCCCGGGCGAGACCGGGTTCCTGCCCGGTTACCTGAGTGATCACCCGATGGATACCGCGGGTCTTCGGGTCGACCACACCCTCCGCCCGGTCGGTCCGGACGGCGAGCCGGTGTACCCGAACGCCTACGCGGCCGGCGCCGTGATCGGCGGCGCGAGACCGTGGCGGGAGAAATCCGGTGACGGCATCAGCCTGTCCACCGGCTACCTGGCGGCCGATGCGATCCTGAAGGAGGCCGGATGACGGCGGAGCAGGAATTCGACTTCATCCGCGACTCACTTGACCACTGCGTCAAGTGCACGATCTGCGAGACGGCGTGCCCGGTCGCGGCCGTCACCCCGCTGTTCCCCGGACCGAAATACGAGGGCCCGCAGGCCGAGCGGTTGCGCGGCGCCGGGCCGTCGGTCGACGCCTCGCTCGACTACTGCTCGTCGTGCGGCATCTGCACGCTAGCCTGCCCGCAGGGCGTACACGTCGCGGAAATCAACTCCCGCGCGCGGGCCGTCATGAAGCAACAGCACGGCATACCGATCCGCGACCAGCTGATCGCCCGGCCACCGCTGCAGGGCAAGCTCGGCACCCCCGTCGCTCCGCTGGCCAACTTCGTGCTGTCCAACCGGCTCGCGCGGCTGGTGGCGGAGAAGACGGTCGGCATTCACCGCAATGCGCCGGTGCCCAAGTTCGCCGGCCGTACCTTCCGGAGCTGGGCGCGCCGGCATCCAGCGCCCGCCACCGCCGGGACGCGTCGGGTCGCGTACTTCCACGGCTGCAGTACGAACTACTTCGAGCCCGGACTCGGCGAAAAGGCCGTCGCGGTGCTGGCGCACAACGGCTGCCGGGTCGTCTTGCCGCGGCAGGAGTGCTGTGGCCTGCCGCTGCAATCCAACGGGATCTTCGACAGCGCGCGTAGCTACGTCCGGCGGCTGGTGGCCGGCCTGGCTCCCTACGCCAGGCAGGGCTACACCATCGTCGCCACCTCCACCAGCTGCGGTCTCATGCTGAAGCGCGAGGCCAGGGAGATCCTCGGGGTGGAGGACGACGACCTGCGCGTGGTGAGCAGCCAGACCTACGACATCTGCGAGTTCCTGGCCGACCTGGACCTGGCCGGAGAGCTGAAGACCGACTTCCAGCCTGTGCCGCTCACCGTCACCTACCATGCGCCGTGCCAGCAGCAAGGGCACAATATCGGCAAGCCCGCGCTGGACCTGCTCGGGCTGATTCCCGAGCTCACGGTGATCGAACTGGACCGGGCCTGCTGCGGCATAGCCGGCACCTACGGGCTCAAGCGCGAGAAATACGACATCGCCATGCAGGTCGGCAGCGGGCTTTTCGGCGACATCCGCGCCGCCGAGCCTGACTTGGCTGTCTGCGACAGCGAGACCTGCAGGTGGCAGATCACTCACGGCACCGGGCGGACATCGGTGCATCCCGTGGAGGTCATGTACCGTGCCTACGGGCTGAGCTGACCTTCGGAATGCCAGCCAACGGCAAGAGGCGCGGGGCGGTGCGATGGTCGGCATCGTTATCGTCTCGCACAGCGCCCGGCTCGCCGACGGTGTCGTCGAGCTGGCCATCCAGATGGCCGGACCTGATGTGACGATCGTCGCCGCCGGCGGCATGGACCTTCCGGACCGGCCGCTCGGTACCGACGCCGCGCTCATCGCGCGGGCCATCGACCAAGCCTGGACCGACGACGGCGTGGTCGTGCTCATGGACCTCGGCAGCGCGGTCCTGTCCGCCGAGATGGCGGCGGAGATGCTGCCCGATGACCAGCGGTCCAGGGTGCTGCTGAGCGAGGCTCCCCTGGTCGAGGGAGCGGTGGCCGCCGCGGTCGCGGCCCGGCTCGGGGACTCGCTGGACGCGGTCGCCGCCGAAGCGCGAGGGGGGCTGGCGGGCAAGATTGCCCATCTGGCCGCGGGGCCTGACAGCGAGCCGGGCCCGCCGGAGCCAGCCGCGGCCGCCGGGCCTGACGACGGTCACCCGCTTGAGCTGCGCATCACGGTGGCCAATCGGCTCGGCTTGCACGCCCGTCCCGCGGCGAGGTTCGTGCAGACCGTCGGGCAGTTCGACGCGACGGTGACGGCCGAGAACGTCACGGCGCCGGCCGGCCCGGCCAGCGCGCGGAGCCTGAACGGCGTCGCGACCCTCGGCGTCCAGCAGGGTCACGAAGTCCTGATCAAGGCCTCTGGTCCGCAGGCGGCCCAGGCGCTCGCCGCCCTGCGAGATCTGGCTGACCGGGATTTTGACGAGCCCCGCACCCCCGGCCCGCCCGCCGGGCCCACGGCGCCCGGCGGACCCCCGATTCGGGACGCTGCCGATACGCGGACGCCGCAGGCCTCGCCAGCCGCTGGCGCGCGGCCCGCCGAGGGGACCGTACTGCGCGGCATCCCTGGCTCTCCCGGTATCGCCGTCGGCGCGGCGGTCCACCTGCGGCAGGCCGCGATAGAGGTGCCCCGCGAGCCGGCCGCCGATCCCGCCGCCGAGCTCGCCCGGCTGGACGCCGCCCTCCAGGCGACCCGGCAGGAGGCACAGGCCGCCAGGGACTCGGTGGCCGCCCGCACCGGCGAACAGTACGAAGCGGGCATCTTCGACGCGCACCTGTTGTTCCTGGCCGACGAGGCGCTGCTCGACCCGGCCCGGCGCCGTATCCGCGAGGGCAGGAACGCCGCTGACGCGTGGGACAGCGCGGTGGCCGATGTGTCCGCGGAATGGCAGCGGCTGACCGACAGCTACCAGCGCGAGCGGGTTCGCGACCTGGACAGCATCCGCACCGACGTCCTGGGCCACCTGCTGGGCCTGCGCCGCGGCGTGCTGGGCGGGCCCGGGATCGTCGTGGCCGGCGAGCTCACCCCGGCAGATACCGCCGGATTCGACCCGGCGGTGGTCAGGGGGATCGCCACGGCCCTGGGCGGACCCACATCGCACGCCGCGATCCTGGCCCGCGCCCTCGGCATCCCCGCGGTTCTCGGTCTCGGGCCAGACGTCCTGGCCGTTCCCGAGGCCACCCAGCTGCTTCTCGACGGTGACCAGGGGTCTGTCCAGGTGGCCCCGGGCCGGGCCGACCTGGCCGCTGCCGAGCAGGCGCAGCAGCAGCGGCGGCAGGCGGGCCAGCGGGCCAGGCAGCGGGCGGCGGAGCCCGCCGTCACCGCCGACGGTACGAAGATCGAGGTCGCGGCCAACGCCGGCTCACCCGAGGACGTGCGGCACGCGGTCGAGGCAGGCGCGGACGGCATCGGGCTGCTGCGGACGGAGTTCTTGTTCCTGGCCGCGTCGAGCATGCCCACAGAAGCCGAGCAGGCGGCGGTGTACGCGGACCTGGCCGGGATCTTGGCGGGCCGCCCGATGATCATCAGGACGATGGATGTGGGGGCCGACAAGCCGCTGCCGTACCTGCCGCGAGATGCCGAACCGAATCCGGCGCTCGGCCAGCGCGGCATCCGGCTCGGCCTGGCCAGGACCGACGTGCTGCTCACTCAACTGCGCGCCGTGCTGCGAGTGGCCGCCGACCATCCGGTGAAGCTGATGTTCCCCATGGTCGCCACCGAGGACGAGGTGCGCGCGGCGCTCGGGCTGGTCTCCGACGCGCGCCTGGCGCTGGCCGCCGAAGGCGTCGCCGTGCCGGCCGAGGGCGCCATGGAAGTCGGCATCATGATCGAGGTCCCGGCCGCCGCGCTGACCGCTGCCCGGCTGGCACCCGCCGTGGACTTCTTCTCGGTCGGCACCAATGACCTCACCCAGTACACGCTGGCCGCCGACCGTGAGGTATCCGCGGTGGCAGGCCTCAACGACGCTCTGCACCCCGCTGTCCTCACGCTGATCGGGCGCGCGGCCGCCGCGGCTGCCGAGGCCGGCCGGTGGACCGGCGTATGCGGCGAGCTTGCCGCCGATCCGCTCGCGGTCCCGCTGCTGCTCGGCCTCGGCGTGCGCGAGCTGTCGGTCAGCGCCGCGGCGGTCGGCTCGGTAAAGGAGATCGTCAGGTCCACCGACCTGGCCGTCGCGGCCAAGCTGGCCCGGCAGGCCCTTGACCTGCCTTCCGCCGGTGCCGTCCGGGATCTCGTGCAGAGTCATAGAGGTGCCGAGATGACGTATAGTCAGGGCCACTGACCTGGCCGTCGCGGCTGAGCTGACCCGACGGGGACCTGCCCACGCTGTCCGGGATCTCGTACCGGCCATAGAGGTGCTGATATGACATGCTGGTGACACGCGAGGCCGTACAACCGAAGCGGAAGTCCATGAACCACCAGCGTGCGGCGCAGTTCCTGAACGGGATCAGCCTGGCGCGCGTGGTCCTGACCGTGCCGGTCACCGCGCTCATCCTGCTCGGTCCGACCACCGAGTACTGTTTCGCGGCCGCGGCGGTGCTGTTCACCGTGGCTGCGGCAACCGATTTCCTGGACGGTTACCTGGCGCGACGGTGGCACTGTACCAGCGAGCTCGGCGTCTTCCTGGATACCACCGCAGACAAGCTGCTGGTTTCCGCCGCCCTTATCGCGCTCGTGGCGGTCGGGCGCGCCTCGCCGTGGGCGGCGATTATCATTATCGGACGGGAGATCGCCGTCCTCGGCCTTAAATCGGCGGCCGCTACCAGTGGCACGGTGGTCTACCCGTCCATCTGGGGCAAGTTGAAGTTCAACGTACAATTCGTCGCGATCATCCTGGCCATGCTCAGGTATCACCACCGGATTGGACCTTGGTACTTGGATGAATGGGCCATGACGGTGGCCGTGGTGGTTACCGTAGCGTCGGCTTGGAGCTACCTCGCGCCTCTTTCGTCTTCTACCAAAGGCGGGCACCAGTGACCACCTCCGGGCAGGCTCCCACCCTCGTTACGGGCGGTAGCGGATTCATCGGCGGTGCCCTGGTTGACGCCCTGGTGTCAGCCGGCCGGCCGGTGCGGGCACTGGCCAGGTCCGCGGACGCGGCACGGGCCTTGGAGACCCGCGGCGCGGAGCCGGTGACCGGCGACGTGCTGGATGCGGGCAGCCTGGCCCGGGCCATGGCGGGCTGTTCGGTCGTCTACCACGCCGCGGGCGTGAACACGTTCTGCCTGGCCGACCCCACGCCCATGGAACGCGTCAACATCGACGGATCCGCCAACGTGATCGCCGCCGCCGCCGATACCAGCGTCAGCAAGGTCATCTATACCTCGTCAGCCGCCACGCTCGGCGAGGCGCACGGCACGGTCGGCAACGAGAGCTCACCTCACCGCGGCTCGTTCCTGTCGGACTACGAACGGACGAAGTACCTGGCCGAGCAGCGGGTCCTGCACGACGCGGCTGATCGCGGCGTGGACGTGGTGTGCGTCAGCCCGTCGTCGGTGCAGGGTCCCGGGCGCCTGCACGGCACCGCCCGGCTGCTGCTGCAATACCTCAACGGCAGCATGAAGTTCCTGGTGAACACCCGGATGAGCTTCTTGGACATTGCCGACTGCACCGCTGGCCACCTGCTCGCGGAGCAACACGGCAAGCCCGGTGAACGATACGTCCTGAACGGGGCTACCTTCACCACCCGTGAGCTGATCCGCATCGTCGCCCGCACCACCGGGATCGAGCGGCGCGTCGTCTGGCTCCCCGGCCAGGTGGCGATGGCCGGCGCGGTCGTCGTCGAGGCAGGAGCGCGGGCCGCGAAGCGCAAGCCGCCGATCTGCCGGGAAATGATGAGAACCATACTTAACGGGCACACTTACGACGGGTCTCGTGCGGAGCGGGAACTCGGACTGCATTACACGCCCGTCGAGGAGACCATTACCAGGACCCTGCGCTGGTACTCGGAGAATGGCTATCTGGCTACTGAGCGGCGATAGGGCAGGGGACCAGGGTGATATATTCGCGTATGCGCCGGAGGGGTCATGGCCCGTAACGGCAAACGGCTGCTGCCGCAGGCCGCTGGCGCTGGAGCGGCACGAGGTTTCTTCCTGGGCGGCGTACTTCGCCCGGCCATCAAGCACTATGTGCATCCCGAAGTCATCGGCCTGGAAAACCTGGTCGACGTGAGCCCGCCGCTGATTCTGGCGGCGAATCACTCCAGCCATATGGACACCCCGCTTATCCTGAACAGCTTGCCCAAGGAGCTGCGCCGCAAGACTCTTGTCGCAGCAGCATCTGACTATTTCTTCTCCAGCCGCTGGCTCGGTTTGTTCGTCTCGGTGGCGATTGGCGCGGTACCGATGGACAGGAGGGCCGCGACCAAGCAGACGATGGACGACGTAGACCGGCTCCTGGCGGACAAATGGTGCCTGATCATCTACCCGGAGGGCAGCCGGACGCTAGACGGGCGGCTGTACCGGGGCAAGACCGGGATCGCGCGGCTCGCGCTGTCGGCGCAGGCCCCCATCGTGCCGGTCGGCATCGCCGGAACGTACGACGCCATGCCGGCCGGCCGTTCCTGGCCCGTCCGCGGTCAAGTGCAGGTGCGCTTCGGCAAACCGCTGACGTTCGACCGCTACCGGCTCGGAGTGGCCGACCAGCTGGTACTGCGGGCCATCACCGACCAGGTCATGTACGAGATCATGATGCTGAGCGGACAGACTTACGTAGACGAGTACGTGACCAGCGCCAAGGCCAGGCGGTCGCGCGCTGCCGAAGAGACTGACCGGGCCGCGGCCGGCGACGCAGCCGGCCCGGTGCCGGCGGACGAGGCCGACGACGCTGACGAGGCGGAGGTTCCGCAGGACGAGGCGGATGACGCTGCCCGCGATGTGCCCTCCGCCTGACGCGGGCAATCTAACGCAGGTTCCCCGGCCACCAGTCGCCGCGGCCGAGCACCGGGCCGCCAGCGTGGTCGCGGACGGCCGCTGCGATCAGGCGAGGCACCGGCGACCGTGTGAACCGCGTGCTCGGGCTTGCGGGTGCGCGCTAACGTGTCAGTCGGGGCTGCCGGGGTCAGCTTCCACGAAGCCGGGCACTTCGTACGCCGGGTGGGGGTATTGGTAAAACCCCTGGCCGCTTTTGATCCCCAGCCGACCGCGATCAAGGTAACCCTGGATGAAGTCGGCGTTAGCCCGCAGCTGCCGGTCACCTGTCTGCCCGGCCCAGTAGTCGGTGATGTGCCAGACGGTGTCCAGGCCGATGCCGTCAAGCATTCCAAATGGGCCGATAGGCATCTTCATGATCCCCATCCAGGCGCGATCGACGTCCTGCACAGATGCGATCCCGTTCGCGACGAGCGTGATGGCCTCGCGGATCATCGCGCTGAAGAGCGCGTTGAAGACGTAGCCGATGTTCTCTTTGCGCATCAGGATCGGGACCTGGCCGATCCGCCGCGCAAAGGCCATCAAGAACTCGGTCGTCTCCGCTGACGTGCCCGGATGCGGCATCACGTCCACCACGTTGGACAGCCACACCGGGGTGTGGAAATGCAACGCAGCGAACCGGTCGGGGCGCCCGGTGGCATCGGCGAACATCGACGGTAGCAGCGTCGACGTATTCGTCGTGAAGACCGCCCGGTCCGGGCACAGCTCGTTGAACTGCGCGAGAACGCGGCCCTTGAGCACGGGGTCTTCGGGCACCGCCTCGCTGACGAAGTCGGCTTCCGCCGCGGCCGCCGCCGGGTCGAAGACGCACTCGATCCTCGCCAGAGCACGCTCCAGCGCGTCGGCGTCGATGCTTCCCGCCGCCACCGGCGCCTCGCCGTACGCACGAAGGCGTTCGGTTGCCCCATCCAGGGCAGCCGGGTCGGCATCGTACAGCACCACGTCGCAGCCGTGGGTCGCCGCTTGCATCCCGATCTGGAGGCCCATGGTGCCACTGCCGATCACCAGTACCTTGCGTACCTCGTCAGCGCGCATGTCCCGCCCTAACTCACGCTCGGGGAATCATGGAATCCAGCCAGAGCACTACCCAGCATGGCGCACCGCCGGCGCCGCAGCGGCGGGCTGGCCCCCGTGGCCGCTAGCTGGCGGCGGTGCTTCCAGGGCGCGCAGCAGCGCCTTCATCCACGGGCCGAGATCGTCCGGGGTCCTGGCGGAGATGAGGTGACCGTCGACCACGGTGGCCTGGTCCACCCAGTCGGCACCCGCGTTGACCATGTCGTCGCGGATGGCGCCGACGCTGGTCGCCCGGCGGCCCTTGATGATCCTGGCCGAGATCGGCACCCAGCCTGCGTGGCAGATGAAGGCGATCGGCTTCTTCGCGTCATCGAACGCCCGCACCAGATCGAGCACGGTTTCCGAGCGCCGCAGCTTGTCGGGCGCGTACCCGCCCGGGATGACCAGGGCGTCGAAGTCGTCGGCCGCGACACGGTCGACGGTGGTGTCCACGGACACCGGTCCATGGCCCTTCTTGCCCCGCACCGGATGATCATCGAGCCCGGCCACGGTCACCGTGACGTCCTCCTCGAGGAGCCGGTACAGCGGGTACAGCAGTTCCATGTCCTCGAACTCGTCGGCCGCCAGGAGCAGGACCTTGCGCTGTGCGAGCACCATGAAACCGAACCTACCCCGCCGGGTTCGCCGTCATTCCAGACCCTCGCACTCGGCCGGGCATGACATCCGGCTGAGCGGCGGTTGGGAAGGTAGACCTAGGTACACCCTCAGTTCGGTGCTTAGCGCCACTTCCGGCCCGGGTGGTGGCCAGGCAGACTGGACAAGGTGATGCCAGTGCCGAAGCAGCCCGGCGGCGCGGATCCTTCCCCGGAGAGCGCGGAGGATCCGCCGAGCCCGGATCTCCCGGTCCCGCTGGCCGCGTTCCTGAACTGGATGCGCGGCCGCCTCGCGGTGGCCGGCCGCGGGCTGCTGCTGTGGGGGCTGGCGCTGGCCGGGCTCGCCCTGCTGCTGGCGCTGCTCGCGGCCTTTACCGCGTCCGCCTTGCTCATGGTGAAGACCAGTGACCGCTACGCTCACCTGGTCGGGGCCGTTCTCGTGCTGGTGGCGGGGCTTGCCCTCAGCCCGCTCGTCCTGCTCGGCACGCGGCAGGTGGCCAGGCTGACCAGGAGGCTGTCCGGCCAGTGGTGCGCAGTGCCCATCGCCGATCCGTACCTGCCTGCGCCCTGGGCGGACGGCGCGAAGGCGGGCTTGCGCCGCCGGCTCGGGTGGCTGCTCACCGACCAGGCCACCTGGCGGGACCTGCTGTGGGTGACGGTGGACGGGTGCGTGGGATGGATTCTGGCCATCGCGCCCGCCGCGCTGACCGTTCTCGGCGTCTTCGCCGTGCTCGCGCCGTACTCTTCGGGTTTCATCCGCCTGTTCGGCGTCGCGATCGCGGCGTTCGGCTTGTGGGCGTCGCCGTGGCTGCTGCGCGGCTACGGCGTCTTCGCCAGGTCGATGCTCGCCCCGACGCGTCGCGCCGCGCTGGCGCTGCGGGTCCGCGAGCTGGCCGAGACGCGTACCGAGGCCCTCGACACCAGCGCGGCCGAGATACGCCGGATCGAGCGGGACCTGCACGACGGTGCCCAGGCCCGGCTGGTCGCCATGGGCATGACCCTGGACGCCGCGGGACAGCTCGTCGACTCCAATCCCGAGGCCGCGCGGGCGCTGCTCTTCGAGGCGCGCGACGCCTCGGTCAAGGCCCTGGCCGAGCTACGCGCCCTGGTCCGCGGCATCCACCCGCCGGTGCTGGCCGACCGCGGCCTGGCCGACGCGATCCGGGCCCTGGCCCTGGACAGCCCGATGCGCATCCACCTGGAAAGCGACCTGCGGGGCCGCCCGCCCGCGCCGATCGAATCGGCCGCCTACTTCGCGGTCAGCGAACTGCTGGCCAACGTGTCCAAGCACGCCCAAGCGCGCCAGACCTGGATCGACCTGCGGTATACCGACGGGACGTTGCGAATCGGCGTGACCGACAACGGGCACGGCGGCGCCGACCCGGCCCGTGGCAGCGGGCTGCGCGGGGTCGAGCGGCGGCTGGCCCCGTTCGACGGCGTGCTCGCCGTCAGCAGCCCGCCCGGCGGCCCCACGGCGGTGACCATGGAGATCCCGTGCGAGTTGTCATCGCCGAAGACATCTTCCTGCTAAGAGACGGCCTGACGCGGATGCTGCAGGCCCACGGCCTGGACATCGTCGCGGCCGTCGACAACGGAGACGACCTGCTGGCCGCGGTGGCCGCGGACCCCCCGGACGTGGCGATCGTGGACGTCCGGCTGCCGCCGACCTTCACCGATGAGGGAATCCGCGCCGCGCTGGCCGCGCGACGCAAGGTCCCGGGCCTGCCGGTGCTGGTCCTCTCCCAGTACGTCGAGCAGCTGTACGCCCGCGAGCTGCTGGCCAGCGGTACCGGAGGCATCGGCTACCTGCTCAAGGACCGGGTGTTCGACAGCGCGCAGTTTGTCGACGCCGTCCGCCGGGTCGCCGCCGGAGGCACCGCCATAGACCCGGAGGTGATCGCCCGCTTGCTCGCCCGTAACACCGGCGACGGCAGCCTCGCCGCGCTCAGCCCGCGCGAACGTGAGGTACTCGCGCTGATGGCCGAGGGCCGGTCCAACGCCGCCATCGCTCAGCGGCTGGTGATCACCGAACGCGCCGTGGCTAAGCACACCGCGTCCATCTTCCTCAAGCTCGACCTGCAGCCTTCCGACGACGACAACCGGCGGGTGCTCGCCGTTCTCGCCTACCTGGGCAGCTAAGACCGAGCCGGGCGGTGCATAAGCTCCGCTCCGGCGGGCAGGGGTGAGCCGTGCTCGTCCGCTTACCCGAGGGGGTGTCCAGTGAGCACCGAACCGCAATCCAGCCCGACGACAGCCCCTTCCCCCGGCCCGCGGCCAGCGCCGGAACCCGGGTCCCGGCTTCCCCACCACACGGTCAAGCACACCAGGATCAGCGGGCTGTGGGTCGCCGTGGTCTTCTTCGCCGTCATCTTGCTGCTCCTGCTGATCTTCATCCTGCAGAACAGCCGGACGGTCGACATCTCGTATTTCGGCGCGCACGGGCATCTGCCGCTGGGCGTGGCCCTTCTGCTCGCGGCGGTCTGCGGCGTGCTGCTGGTGATCCTCGCCGGCGCGGCGCGCATCAGCCAGTTGCGGGCCGTCGCCCGGAAGCATCGCCGAGCCGACGCGCAGCGTGCCGCCGCGGCGAGCGCTCCGGCCGATTCCCGGACCTGAGGGCGCGGGCTATGCGGTGAGCGGCCTCGCGCAGCTGATCGGGCGTATGCGCCGCGTAGCCCAGAACGAGCCCCGGGGGTCCCGCTAGCTCACGGTGCCACGACAGCGGATGCACGAGCACTCCGGCCCGGTAGAGGCGTTCGGCCAGGTCGGTATCGGTGACGTGCCCGGCCAGGTCCGGGAACGTGATCAGCAGGTGAAGCCCGGCTGCGACACCCTGCACGCGGGCCTGCGGGAGCAGCGCGCGCAGGGCGCTGAGCAGGGCGTCGCGCCGCTTCCGCTGCCGCTTGCGGACCAGGCGGATGTGGTGCTCGAGCTCGCCGCTGGCGATCAGGCGGGCCAGCACCAGCTGTGGCAGCGCCGGGCTGCCCAGGTCGGCGGCGTGCTTGGCGTCAGCCAGGTCCGCCCGCAGCCCGGCGGGAGGGATCAGCCAGCCCAGCCGCAGCCCCGGGGCCAGCGTCTTGGAGGTCGTGCCGGCGTAGGCGACGCGTGCCGGGGCCGAGGCCTGTAGCGCGGGGACCGGCGCCCGGTCGTACCGGTACTCGGCGTCGTAGTCGTCCTCGATGATCAAGGCGTCAGCCGCCGCGGCCCAGTCCAGCAGCTCGCGGCGGCGCTGCGCGGCCAGCACCACCCCGGTGGGGAACTGGTGGGCGGGCGTGAGCAGCGCGGCCCGCAGATCGCTCGTGACCAGGTCGCCGGTTTTCAGCCCGTGGTCATCGACCCGGACCGGGACCGGGCGCAGGCCCCAGTAGGTGAGTTCGTCGCGGGATCCGCGGGAGCCGGGGTCTTCGACCGCGATGCCGGTCCGCCCCCGCGCGCTCAGCCACTGGGCGAGCAGGGCGAGGGCCTGGGCCACCCCGTTGACGACGATGATGTCATCGGCCGCGGCCCGTAGCCCCCGGGTGCGGGCGAGCCAGCCCGCGAGCTCGCGCCTCAGCCGTTCGCTGCCGCGCGGGTCGCCGTAGCCGAGGTCGGCCACGCTGGCCTGCTTGAGGACGGACCGCTCGGCGCGCAGCCAGGCGGCGCGGGGGAAGCCGGAAAGGTCCGGCACGCCGGGGGACAGGTCGAGCTCGGCCTGGACCCCCCAGCGCTGCGGGAGCGCCGAGGGAGCAGGCCGCGCCGGTTCGTCCGGAGCGGGGCCGGCCGACCGCCGTCCGGTCCCCGGCGACGGCCCGCTGACCGTCGTTCCCGCCCCCGGCCGGGCGCTGACCAGGCCCTCGTCCGCGAGCCGCTGGTAGGCCTCGACGATCACGCCGCGCGAGACGCCAAGCTCATCGGCGAGCACCCGGGTCGCGGGCAACGTCACCCCGGTCCGCAGCCGCCCATCGATGATGGCGGCCCGGATCGCGTTGACCAGCCAGCTGGTCAGTCCCCGGGCGGGTGCCGCCGCCGGGGTCAGCTGCAGGAAGTCGGCTCCTTCCGCT